>JAEEVE010000169.1 GCA_016290765.1 Muribaculaceae bacterium | reverse complement strand
TTGAGGGTATCAAGATGGTTGTCACTAAGGAAACCGTTACCGCTATCGAGAGCATCAATAGCGATGTGAAGGGCGACAACAACTACTACAACCTGATGGGTCAGAAGATGAACGGCAACAACCTGCCCGCCGGCATCTACATCCACAACGGAAAGAAGATTATCGTTCGCTAATGCACAATGCATAATGCATAATGACTGCCTGGCACAGGTCTCCTGTCGCCAGGCAGTTTTTGCCTTCGTTAAAGAGCAGATTTTGCCAACGTGAGCACGGTCTAGATGACAAAGCGGTTGGCGTAAGGTACCTTGCTGAGGAGCCAAGAGATGGCGTAGGAGATCATGACGGTGGCGAGAGTGAACAGGGGAATACTGAGCAATGGGTGCATAACGGCGGTGCTAATACCGTACTGCAAAGCGGTGCGCAACACCAACTGATGCACGAGGTAGACCCCGAAACTGAGGCGGGAGGCCTGCACAACAAAACTCCGCCACCAGCCTTGCAGATTGACAGGACGTGCCGTACCCCAGACGAAGACCGCAACCGACAAGAAAAGAACGGTGGGTGTGAGATAGTTGACAAACCAGTTGACGGGTTTACCTACAAGTTTTGAATAGGCAATGGTGCCTCCGATGATAACGAGCCATGCCACAACACCTAGGATATAGATGAGACGCCGCCTCGGGACAGGTCGGTAAGCATAGAGGTAGTGACCAAGCACGAAATAGGCAGCATAACCCGCAGTTACCCGCAAGTGCGGTGCATCAATGAACCGCTGGACAGCTGTAACGGCGACGGTATTGCAGTGCTGGCGGCAGAGGGTGAACACGAACGGCACGACAAAGGTGGCAACAGCGGCAACAATGAGGAAGTAGCGCGTGGTGGCGCGGTTGGCTGTGATGGCGCGTAACAGTGGCACGGCAATGTAGAGTCCAGCGATGGCCTTGAGGAACCACAAGTGGCTGGGTCCCGCAAGCAGCAGCGACAACGACATGTGCCACGGTCCGGCATTGATGCGAGTGAAGGAGTATACATAGCTCCACACAAAGAATGCCACTATCACACGCAGCAAGTTCTTGCCATAGAGATGCCGCAGGCTCACGCGGCGCGCAGGGTCGAGAAAGAGAGCGCCCGAGATCATCAGGAACACGGGCACACACCAACGGACAAGGGCGTCGCTGATCATGCGAATGAGCCAGTTGACGCCGGGAAAAGCCTCGCGGCAGTGCTGGTTGGACACATGGAGTACCACCACCGCGATGATGGCTGCAATGCGCAACAGGTCTAGGGCTAGGTCGCGCGGTCGCGACGACTGCGCCTCGGCAGGGGCATGTATGACAGGACTGGTTTCCATTTGGCACTGCAAAGGTAGTTATTTTTTTCAGACCACGCCGCAAACTATCGAAGAGGGTGTTCCAACGATAGTACTGAAGAAAAAGAAAAAACAATTTTCGATTAAAAAAATCTCTATTCTCAATAATTTGTATTACCTTTGCAGCGCGAAAAGCGGCCCGGATGGTGGAATGGTAGACACGAGGGACTTAAAATCCCTTGGCCATAACGGCTGTGTGGGTTCAAGTCCCACTCCGGGTACGATTCACAAGCGACTGATAGCTAATAAGCTACCAGTCGTTTCTTGTTGTTTATAGCAGCCACAACTGAGAAGTGACACACATGGCAGATGCTGAAAGCAGAAATAAATTTGGTATTTCCATTTATTTTCTTTATCTTTGCCCAAAATATTGACAATTCCCTTTTTTACTATCTAAAAACTTTTCAATTATGAAGAAATTTTTACTTTCTCTCATGTGTCTGGCAATTGCCGGCATGGCAATCGCTCAGCCTACTAGCGTCCCCGCACCAACAGGTGATGAAATCATCAACATCTACACCCAGAATGGCAACGCTGCTGGCTACAACTGGGCTAACTGGTGGCCCACTGATGGCACCAATGGCTGCGAATGGGGCTCGGAAGAGGCCATCGGGGGCGGCAAGGCCTTCAAGATTCCTAACCTTATTTTCTACGGCTCGCAGTTCAACTTTATCGACGCCGGCAACAAGAAGTATCTGCATCTGGACATCTACCCGATGGAGGACATGACTATCGGCATCGTGCCCATCTGCACCCAGGGCGGTGACGGCACGCCTAACCTGCTGGAGAAGGGTACCCGCTTTGACTTGACGGGTGGCGAGTGGAACAACCTGGACATTGAGCTGCAGACCATCATCGACCGCGGCTATGACTTCACTTTCTTCTATCAGATTAAGTATGTGAGCGACGTCGTGGCCTTTGGCCAGGGTGAGGGCCAGGCCGATGGCTTTGCCAATGGTGACGGCACGAAGACATTCTATGTGGGCAACGTCTACCTGTCGGGAACCCGCATTGAGGACAATGAGGCTCCTGTGTTGGTTACCGCTGAGACCACCGAGGTGCAAGGTAACCAAGTGACCCTGAAGCTTAACGCCACTGACAACAACTCTAAGGTGAGCTTTGTCATCACTGACGCAGCCAACAACAAGGAGTACAACGCCAACGGAAACGCTGGTGAGGACGTGATCTATACCATTAAGGGCCTGGAGCCTGAGACCGAGTATACCTGGACCGTTCAGGCCAAGGACCAGGCTGGCAACCTGAGCGAGAATGAGATGACCATTACCTTCACCACCGGTGAGGGCTTCAAGCTGACCCCCGCTCCTGCCGTGGCTCACAGCACCGATGACTATGAGATTCAGTCGATTTACAGCGACGCATTCCCGAAAGTCGCCCCCAATGCATTCTTCAATACCTGGGGCAGTGCAGGCGAGATTCTGAGCGAGGTAGAGGTTGCCGAGGGTGACATGGTGGAGAAGATTGCCAACTTCGGTTATCTGGGCAACGAGTTCACCGCTAACCTCGACCTGACGGGCTATAGCGTGCACATGGACATCTGCGCGACCGAGCTGACCCAGATTGGTCTGACTCCGATTGCCGCAAACTACGGCCGCGCCGAGGCCAGCAAGAAGTTTGACCTGACTCCTGGTCAGTGGACTAGCCTAGACCTGGTTCTTGAAGAAGAGTGGCCCACACTTGACATGAGCGATGTGTTCCAGTTCAAGTGGGATCAGGGCAACTCGCAGAGCGACATCTACATCGACAACCTCTACTTCTTCAAGGAGAAGGATACCACGGGCATCAACGAGGTGAGCGCCGACAAAGCCAGCACCGTGTGGTATGACCTGATGGGCCGCCGTTATGAGCAAAAGCCGAGCGCAGCCGGCATCTACATCAACAACGGCAAGAAGGTGGTGATTAAATAACGCACAATGCTTAATGCGTTAGGGATAATGCGTTAGGGATAATGCGTTAGGGATAATGACTGCTTGGCAGAAATCTGCCAAGCAGTTTTTTATGCCCTGTACAATATCATGAGGCCCAGCAATGCAATCGTTTGCATTAGTTAAATGCGAGTGAATGGGATATGGTTGACACAATGTTTGCCGTTCTTTTGTAAATTTGTGGTCTAAACCTGATTACAAATCATAACCATAATAACAACAATGAAGACAAAACCGAACCTAAGCTTTATGAATCTGTGGAACATCAGTTTCGGATTCTTCGGCGTACAGATTGCTTATGCACTGCAAAGCGCCAACATCAGCCGCATCTTTGCCACGCTGGGCGCTGACCCGCACAACTTGAGCTACTTTTGGATCCTGCCCCCTTTGATGGGCATGGTTGTACAACCACTGGTAGGCCTATTCAGCGACAAGACTTGGACACGCTTCGGTCGCCGCATCCCCTACTTGTTTGTGGGTGCCGCCATTGCTGTGATTGTAATGTGCCTGCTGCCCAATGCCGGCTCTCTGGGCCTAACGGTAGCTAGCGCGATGACCTTCGGCCTGATATCACTGATGTTCCTTGACACGAGCATCAACATGGCCATGCAGCCGTTCAAGATGATGGTGGGCGACATGGTCAACGAGGAGCAAAAGGCCAAGGCCTATAGCATTCAGTCATTCCTATGTAATGCCGGTTCACTGGCGGGCTACATCTTCCCGTTCCTGTTTGCCGCCATCGGCATTGCCAACACCGCCCCCGAGGGTGAGATACCCGCATCGGTCAAGTGGTCGTTCTATGTAGGTGCTGCAATTCTAATCTTGTGCGTGCTCTACACCACTGCCAAGGTCAAAGAATACACACCCCAGGAGATGGCCGAGTTCCAAGCCGCCGCCATCGAAGAAAAACATGCCGCCGAGGAGGCTGGTGGCACCAAGAACCGCGCTCTGAAGGTGTTCATCCAGGTGGGCATTGTGCAGTTCTTCTGCTGGGCCGCGTTCCTGTTCATGTGGACTTATACCAATGGTACGATTGCCGACACAGTATGGCACTCGACCGACACTGCCAGCGCAGGGTATCAAGAGGCCGGCAACTGGGTGGGAATTCTGTTTGCCGTTCAGGCCATTGGCAGTGTGCTATGGGCCGTGGTGCTGCCTCGATTCAAGAGCATTAAATTGGCCTATGCGCTGAGCCTCATCATCGGTGGCATCGGTTTCCTGATGGTGCCATACATCGGCAACAAGTTCTTGCTGTTCCTTCCCTACTTCCTTATCGGCTTTGCCTGGGCAGCCATGCTCGCCATGCCGTTCACGCTGGTGACCAATGCGCTCGAGGGCTCAAAGTACATGGGTACTTTCTTGGGACTATTTAATTGCACCATCTGTATCCCGCAGATTGTTGCAGCCGCGTTGGGTGGCGTATTGCTAGCCGCACTGAACAGCGTTCAGGGCAACATGCTCATGCTCGCTGGCGTGCTGTTAGTGGTGGGTGCCGCCGCAGTGTTCTTCATTCAGGATAAAAAATAAACAAAGATATGAAACTGAAATTTAGGCTGGACTATCGCACACAGTATGGCGAGAATCTGGTATTGAACCAAATCACGGGTACCGGTGACGAGATGAGCAAACAAGCGATGCGCACCGCCGACGGCCGCACCTGGAAGTGTGAGTTGGAGTTGGCTAGCAAGCCGGCTTCGCTGGACTATTTCTATAGTGTGGAGCGCGATGGCGTTGTCGTGCGCCACGAGTGGACGGTGGTTCCTCACCGCCTGGATCTGAACGCCAACAAGGCGCAGGTGCAGACAGTGTATGACCACTGGCATGATCTGCCCGAGGACAGCTACCTCTACAGTTCGGCACTGACCGACTGTGTGGCTCGTCGCGAGCGTGCTCCACTGCCCGCAAGCGACTACTCGATAACGGTACAGCTCAAGGTACGAGCCCCACAACTGCGCAGTGGCGAGCGCCTTGCCGTGGTAGGTAGCGGCGACGCCCTAGGCGATTGGGACATCCGCCGTGCCGTAGCTATGACCGAGCATAACTGTAACGAGTGGGTGGTGTCGCTGAATGTGGCTCTGCTGCGTTCACAGTTCCTCGAATTCAAGTTTGTCATCCTTGCTGAAAACACGCCTGGCATGTGGGAAAACGGCGACAACCGCACAGTGGTGCTGCCTTCGCTGCGAGCTGGTGAGGCAGTGACTTACGAGCTCTCGCAGGCCTACTTCCCACTACCTCCGCTAAAGGTTGCCGGCACAGTGATTCCTATCTTTTCACTTCGTTCTGAAAAGAGCTTCGGTGTGGGTGACTTTGGCGACCTCAAACGCATGATCGACTGGGTGGCTATGACCGGGCAGCGCGCGCTTCAGGTTCTGCCCATCAACGACACGACCATCACGCACACCTGGCAAGACAGCTACCCCTATAACAGCATTAGCATCTATGCACTGCACCCGCAGTACTGCGACTTGAACCAACTGCCGCCACTAGCCGACAAGAAGCGTGCCGCCACCTACGAGGCCCTTCGCCAAGAGTTGAATGCGCTGCCACAGATTGACTATGAACGTGTCAACGAGGCCAAACTGGGCTACCTGCGCGACATCTTCGCCCAAGAGGGTGCCGAAATCCTTCACAGCGAAGACTTCAAGGCCTTCTTCAAGGCCAACAAGGATTGGCTGGTACCCTATGCCGCCTTCTGCCACTACCGCGACCAGTATGGCACAGCCAGCTTTGGCGAGTGGCCCGACCACCATACGCTTGAGGATCACGAGATCGCAGCAATGAGCAATGCCCGCACACGCATATACAAGGAAGTATCATTCTGGTACTTTGTTCAGTATCTGCTCGACCAGCAGATGCATGGTGCGCACGAGTATGCTCGCAGCAAGCAGGTGGTGCTCAAGGGCGACATCCCCATCGGCATCAGCCGCGATGGTGTGGAGGCATGGGTCGAACCGCGTTACTTCAACCTCAACGGGCAAGCGGGTGCCCCACCCGATGCGTTCTCGGCCAACGGCCAGAACTGGGGATTCCCGACATATGATTGGGACGCAATGCTCGCCGATGGTTGCTCGTGGTGGGTGAAACGCTTCCGCAAGATGTCACAATTCTTTGATGCCTACCGTATTGACCACGTACTGGGCTTCTTCCGTATTTGGGAGATTCCCATCGAGGCTGTACACGGCCTGCTGGGTCAGTTCTCCCCATCACAGGGCATGAGTGCCGACGAAATACGTGATTATGGTCTGAACTTCCAAGAGCAGTTAATGACCGAACCGTTTATCGCCGACTGGGTACTGGACCGCATCTTTGGTCCGCATGCCCAGGAGGTGCGTGAGCGCTATGTGGAGCGCGTGCATGACGACATCTACCGGATGCGTCCTGAGTATGACACACAACGCAAAATTGAAAAGGCTTTCGTCGGCCGTAAGGATGAGGAA
>JAEEVE010000168.1 GCA_016290765.1 Muribaculaceae bacterium | reverse complement strand
TTTGCAAAGGGCAATTCGGCCACAGCACCAGCTTGGTTTGTCAATGAAACAGTGAAGGAAATGCGTCTTTATGGCGGCTCGGCAGACGCCCCTGCTGGCAATACGATGACCATCACTTCGAGCCAAGCGATTACTAAGATTGTGCTGAATCATGGCTCTAACTGCACCTGGGCAGAATTGTCGGCCGACCAAGGTGCTGTCACGGTTGATGCTACAACGCATGATGCCACGTGGACAGGCAACGCAACTTCTGTGACCCTGACTGTGATGCGTGGCAGCAAGGCTACACAGTATCGTTTCCCGACTGCCGTCATCACTGTGAGTGGAACGGCCGAAGAGACTGTGGCTGCTCCCACATTCAACCCTGCAGCTGGAACCTACTACAACCCCATTGACGTGGCGATTGCTTGCGGTACGACTGGAGCCAACATTTACTACACCACCGATGGCTCGACTCCTAGTGCCAGCTCGACGGCTTACAGTGCTCCCATTGCGGTGAGCGAGAACACCACCATCAAGGCTATTGCCATCAAGGGCGAAAAACAGAGCGAAGTCGCCGAGGCAGCCTACGTTTTCGAGAGCGCAACTCCTGTTGCTAACATTGCTGCCTACAACAATGTCGCCGACGAAACGATGGTTGTATTCAACAACCCCGTCATCGCTCTTGCAAAGAACAGCAACAACCTCTATGTCAAAGATGACAGTGGCTATGCACTCATTTACGGCTCTACCCCGAATTACAAGAACGGCCAGACCATTCCCGCTGGTTTCGTAGGCAAAAAAGTCACGTATAATGGCATGCCCGAGTTGAAGGATCTTATCCAATCGACCTTCCAGGCAGGTATTGACGGCCCTGAAGTTGCTCCCGAGGAGATTCAGTGCGAGGACGTGAGTGGCGACCTGTGGGGACACTATGTGCTCATCAAGGGTGTCCACCTGAGCTACACCGGCAAGACCATCACCGACGCCAGCGGCTCGGCTCCCATCCACACCGGCATGGGTGGCTATGGCAGCTCGACCGACACCACCAAGGTCTATGACTGCTATGCCATCATCGGCTCGTATCGTCCCCAAAACGCTGACGAGACCATCTTCCAGGTTCTTCCCGTTAAGTTGGTTGAGTCGGGCACTGTTGAGCCTCCTGTGGGCGATGGCATGACTATCGCCGAGTATCAGGCACTGGCTGACGGCACTACCACCGATCCATTTAATGCTGTTACGGTGTTGGCACAGAGCGGTAGCCGCATGTTTGTCAAGGACGAGACTGGCTACATGCTGGTTTATGGTAACGTAGGAAAGACCTATGCTCAGGGTGCTATCATCCCCGCTGGCTTCACTGGAAAGAAGACCACTTGGGATGGCGAGCCCGAGCTGGCTACTCCGTTCACTGGCTTCCAAGCATCAACCGAGTCGACAACTGTAACCGCCGAGGTGGTGAAAGCCGACTTCTTCAAGCACGAGAACTTTGGCCACTATGTGGTTGTGAAAAATGCAACCATTGGCGAGAGCGCCATTACCGACGAGGACGGCGGATCCATTCTCTACTACCACAACATGGGTCAATCGAATCCCTCTGACTTGTCCAAGAAGTATAACGTGTATGGTAGTGTGGGTTCGCACAAGAACGGCAACAACATTGACTATCAGTTGCTTCCCACCAAGATTGAGCCCGCCGATGGCAGTGAGATTGAATTGCCCGAGGTGGACGATGTACAGGCATTGTTTGACCTCGCCAAGGGTACCAACGCTCGCATCAAGAGCGACCTGGTAGCCATCTATCAGAAGGGAAGCCGCTTGTATGTCAAGAACAATGACACCTTCACATTGGCCTATGGCCCGCTGACCGAGACCTTCGAAAATGGCGACATCATCCGCGACGCTGTGGCAAGCTGGACCGAGTACCAAGGCGCTAAGCAGCTCGTGCCTGTTGACTCGACTTTCGTCGTGGCCGAGAAAGGAACTCCCGTCGAGCCTATTGAGTCAGTGCTTGAGGACATGGGTCTGGATATGGTCCACACCTTCTATATTGTCAAGAATGCCGCTCTGACCGACTCGACCATCACCGATGAGACGATGACCATGAAGTTGTACAACCAGTTCAACATCGACCTGACTGGCATCGAGGAGGACGCACAGTATGATGTGAAGGGCTTCCTGGCTGTTTACAAGCAGGTTCTGCAAATTTGTCCCATCGAGATTACCAAGGTTGGTGGCGAGATTCCTGGCGTGCCAGGTGACTCGAACGGCGACGGAAGTGTTGACATCAGTGATGTCAACGCAGTCATCAACATGATGCTCGGCAAGGTAGAAATGAATCCTAATTGCGACATGAACGGTGACAATACGATCGACATCAGCGATGTCAACGCAGTCATCAACAAGATGCTGGGCAAGTAAAGACAGCTGCTAGCTGATCGATAACTATCGGCTCCATACTGGAGGCACTAGATGTTCTATTCTAGTGTCTCCAGTCTTTTTGGGCCTTTTTTAAGGGTTTAATGAAATTTCTCCATTCCCGAGTCTCTAGTCTCGATTAAAAAATGTACCTTTGCGGCGCTTTTTAGGAATTACAATAGACCGACCAAAAATAACTGACTACCGACCATGTCTACATTAACCTTGGCTATCGTTATTGCGTTTATCATCGGCTATGTGTGCATAGCCCTTGAGGGAGTCACTCACATCAACAAGGCTGGCATCGCACTGTTGATGATGGTGGCATGCTGGACACTGTTTATGCTTAATCCAGGAGAGTTCATCACTGGGCTAACGGGCGATGCACTATTCGACGAAGTCGATCGACTCATACAGCTACACCTGGGCGACACGGGGACGACCCTGTTCTTCTTGATGGGCGCGATGACCATTGTCGAGATTGTGGACCAGAATGGTGGCTTTAACTTTGTGCGTGATGCATTGCGCACGACCAACAAACGCCGACTGTTGTGGAGCATAGCGTTCATGACCTTCTTCTTGAGCGCAATTCTCGACAACCTCACCACGAGCATTGTCATGATCATGGTGCTGCAAAAATTGGTCGATCAGCGTAAAGACCGAATGATTTACGCCTCTGCCGTAGTGCTGGCGGCCAACTCGGGCGGTGCCTTCTCGCCCATCGGCGACGTTACCACCATCATGCTGTGGAATGCGTCGTTCATCACGGCTTCAGGGGTTATCATGGAGATATTTATCCCATCGTTGGTATCGATGATTGTGCCGGTATTCTTGCTGCAGTTTTTGCTTCGGGGTTCGTTGGAAGCCGATGACGACTTTGGGCCGGTGGAGCTGGAGAACGAGCTGACAGGTCGCGAGCGAAAATTCATCTTTTTCCTGGGGGTGGGAGGACTCGTGTTCGTACCGTTCTTCCGTTACCTGACCAATCTGCCACCGTTTATCGGCATCCTGATGGTGCTGGGACTCCTATGGGTCACCACCGAGATATTCTATGCCCACCTGCCCGCCGAGCGTGGCGGCGACCACATGCAGAAGCGCGTGAGCATGTTGCTCTCTCGCATCGACATGGCCACCATCCTGTTCTTCTTGGGAATACTCATGGCAGTGGGTTGCCTCGAAGAGGTGGGTGTGCTACACCTCATGGGAAATTGGCTTAACGACGTGAGTGGAGGCAACCACTACCTGGTGACGGGTGCCATCGGCATCATATCGAGTATCGTCGACAATGTGCCACTGGTGGCAGGCTGTATGGGCATGTATCCGTTGGCACCGACGGGCGACATGGCGGTGGACGGCATCTTCTGGCAACTGCTGGCCTACTGCGCCGGTGTGGGCGGCTCGATGCTCATCATCGGCAGTGCCGCTGGTGTGGTGGTGATGGGACTTGAGAAGATCACCTTCGGATGGTACCTGCGCCGCATCACGCCCATCGCTCTGGTGGGCTACCTCGCCGGCATGGTATGCTACTGGGTGTTGCGCACATTCATCTTCTAGTGTTGTCAGATGCTACAGCGTTATTTAATCGAGGGCCGGGTTGAGGCCGGTTGTGACGAGGCTGGGCGCGGATGCCTGGCAGGTCCGGTGACCGCAGCAGCGGTCATCCTGCCCGCCGCATTCGCCAGCGAACTCATCAACGACAGCAAGCAACTCACCGAGCGACAGCGCGAGGCGTTGCGACCCGTCATCGAGCGCGAAGCATTGGCATGGGCCGTGGCACATGTCTCGCCCGCCGAGATTGACCGCATCAACATCCTGCGGGCAAGCATCCTGGCCATGCACCGCGCCATCGACCAACTGGAAGTGCGACCCGAGGCGCTCCTCATCGACGGCAACCGCTTCACCCCCTATCCAGGCATACCACACACCACCATTGTCAAGGGCGACGGCAAGATACTCAGCATCGCCGCCGCAAGCATCCTGGCCAAGACCCATCGTGACGAGGTGATGCGACAGTTGGCACAAGAGTACCCAGGCTACGGCTGGGAGGGCAACAAAGGCTATCCCACTCGTGAGCACCGCGACGCCATTCGCCGCCTGGGCACCACTCCCCACCACCGCCGCTCATTCACCCTCCTCCCGCAACCCACCCTCTTCGACTAAAATAGGACATAAGAACAAAAATGTTTCGTTTTTTTTAGACTAAAAAGACATAAAAACATATTTTTTTTATTCGCACAATTCGCGTTTTACTTAAGACAAAAGAACATAAGAACAAAAGACCGCCTGGCTGAAATTCAACCAGGCGGTAGTTTGTTTTACATTGAAATAATCTGCGTAATCTGCGTGAGATTATGGAACCAAAATTTTGCGGGCGGTGCCGTCGCTCATCTTGACGATGACGACACCAGTGGCGTTGCTATCAACGCGCTGACCAGCAAGATTGTAGCGAGCCACCTCGTGGGCATTGTTACTGCGCGGCTCGGCGATGCCCGAGTAGGCGAGGTTGTCGATGCGGAAGGCGGGACTGATGACCTGCTCCTGCCAGTTACCCGCAGCATCGGTCAATTTAATCTTCAGGTCGAACCAGCCCTCGTAAGCCTCGCCCGTCACACCAGCCAATGAACCAGTATAGAACCAACCCATCACGGGCCAATAGTTTTCAGGCACTTCCTCCACGGGCAGCTCGTTCCAGTTGTCCTCACCATAAGGCGAATAAAATACTTCTACCAAATCAGGGGCTTGGCGGGTATAAGCAGCTGTATTCATTGGCGTTAGAATGAAATTAAAATCACCTGCACTAAATTCCAACATTCCATCGTTGGCAGTGTCGAAGCGATCGGTTACATTGCCATTGTCATCCATGAAGTGCAGCATGGTGGTTGTCGGAGGTGTTTCATCTTCGCCTCCAGCAATATAGTGTAATTGTGCCTTATTTACCCCATCCATCCCGTCAACTGTCATCATTTCATTGGTTAGTGTTACATCTACTGTGCCACTAATCAGTTCTTCCAGATTGATATGAGAGATACCCATTCCTGAATATATTTCCTCACCATTTACATTGATATTGACAGAGGTACTTCTAACATCATTAAATTTTTTCTCACCATAGCGGCCAATGTAGTCGAAGTCAATATACATACCACGGAATGTCTGAGTACCATATGTCGTCTCACTCTGATAAGGACTACTCACTAGCAATGAACAGTTGTTGCCAAACTTGTCGATTTTTTTCTCAACCGAATAGCTAAATATAGGATGCGTCGGCCATTCTGGATATTCCTTGAAGTCGCCATCGCTGGGTTCCAAATAGAAGTTTATACCATCGTCAAAAGTTGCTACTCCATTGTTGGCAATGAATATATCATCGTCCGTTTTCGTCATAACCATCCCTCTCATAGCGATTCCATTCATGGTTGACACACTTGGCCGAATAAGTGGTATGAAGCCAACTTGACTGTCATCAGTAGCTGCACTTATATAGTATTTGCACGTTTCACCTTCTGCAAGGGCATCTTGGATGGTTATTCTTGATCCTCCAGAATTAGCCTTATTTAATGGGTTGTGAATAACGAAATCGCATGAACAGTATCGTTCTTCTCCTTGCTGGTTAGGAACAATGAAAGGGTCTTCGAAGAGGGTAAACTTAGTGGGGTCATTGCTCACAGTGATATCGCCTGAAGCTCCTAATGTCTCGTATGCAGAGGTGTAAATGTTATGTCCATTTATGGCTGCGCGATAGCAGTAGAAAGCATAACGTTCACTCACGTCATTAACGAAGAAATCTGAGAATAATCCATTAGCTTCGTCTTGAATTAAACCCTCATACTTCGGACCAATCATGCCATGATTAATTGCCATAACTCCATAGTCTTTGCAGCATATCATACTAGTGCAACTAACAGCATCTGTGTTACCTTGCTCAACTGTAGTAAAATTCCATTCCTCGTCTACAAAGATTTTTCCAGTATTTACTGGGGTGCCATCAATTGTGAGCGTCTGGAAATGGATATGGTTCTTGGCCTCACTAGCGGCAAAGTTGAGTGTCATGTCCTGATTGATGGTTACTTGCTCACGGATGACATATAGGCTATATAGTGGTAACATATAGGGGACCGTTGGATCCAACTCAAGGAAAGCGACCACGATATCGTAAGTGCCATCTGGTATAGTAAGGACATTCGACCCACTTTCAAGCGTAGATACACCTTGCTCCTGACTGCCAGTGATAGTTTCCGCATTCCTAAGTACAATATGACTCGGAGTTTGTGACTCCTCATTAAAATCTAGTACGAAATTCACCTGATGGGTTGCTTGAGTTTCGTTGGCTTTCTGCGCACTCTCAGGCGTAACTGTT
>JAEEVE010000167.1 GCA_016290765.1 Muribaculaceae bacterium | reverse complement strand
CCATAGACCGCATGATCTATGTCGTGGGCAACGAGCAGATCTACCACTTCCAGGTGCTATCGTTGCTGCTTGACAAACTCGGCTTCAAGTGGGGTAAGGACTTGATTCACTTCTCCTATGGTATGGTCGAGTTGCCCGAGGGCAAGATGAAGTCGCGCGAAGGAACGGTGGTCGATGCCGATGACTTGATGGACGAGATGATTGGCACCGCACGCCAGATGAGCGATGAGCGTGAGAGCCTGCGCGACCTGCCCGAGGCCGAACGCGAAGATGTACTCCGAATGGTGGGTCTGGGAGCGCTCAAGTATTTCATTCTCAAGGTCGACCCGCGCAAGAATATGACCTTTAACCCCAAGGAATCCATCGATTTCAACGGCAATACTGGCCCGTTCCTGCAATATACATATGCCCGCATTCAGTCAATCCTGCGCAAGAGCCATGACGACATCGATGCTACCGACATCACCACCGTCGTGCCCAATGACAAGGAGACTGCACTCATTCAGCGCCTGATTGACTTTGGCACTGTTGTGAGCGAGGCCGGCAAGAACTACAGTCCGGCGCTTATCGCCAATTATGCTTATGACCTCGCTAAGGAGTTTAACCAGTTCTATCACGACTACAGCATCCTGCGTGAAGAGGATGCCCAGGTGCGTGTGTTCCGTCTCAAGCTCGCCCGTACTGTGGCACAAGTGCTCAAGCGCGCTGTTTGGCTGCTGGGCATGGAGGTTCCCGAGCGTATGTAAGCGTGGCACACTTTTTGCATCATCCCATCTAGAGCATCTAGTGTCTCTAGAAAAATATCAAAGCAATGAATAACTACAACAATTATTACAACAACGGTTATGCAACGGCCGCACAGGCCGAGAGCGAATTGTCACTCAGCCGTTATGTCTCAAGCGTCATGCTGCGTGTTTATGGCAAGATGTTTTTGGGACTACTTGTCACCGCCATCACCTCACTGTTCGTGTTGAGCAACGAGGCGTTGATGACGTTATTCTTTAGTTCACGTGCCACCTTCTTCATTCTGGCCTTTGCTGAATTGGGGCTGGTGTTCTACCTGTCGGCTCGCATCAACAAATTGCAGCCCGCCACTGCGACGGCACTGTTCTATCTCTATGCCGTGCTCAATGGCGTGACATTGACGCCCATATTCCTCATCTACACGGGCTCGACAATAGCGCTGACTTTCGGCATCACCTCGGTGACTTTCGGGGCCATGTGCGCCTATGGCTACTTTACCAAGCAGGACTTGAGCAAGATGGGTGCCATCCTGTTCATGGCACTGATAGGGCTTATCGTGTGCACCATTGTCAACCTGTTCCTGCACAGCTCGATGATGGACTGGATCATCTCGTTTGCAGGTGTAGCCATCTTTGTGGGTCTCACTGCATGGGACACCCAGAGCATCAAGCGTATGGTGGAGGTCGCCGACCCGGGACAGACGGGCAGAATTGCCACCCTGGGCGCATTGAGCCTCTACCTTGATTTCATCAACCTGTTTATCTATCTGCTGCGCATCTTTGGCGGCCGTGACTGATAACATGTCGAGATGAGACGTGGACGCAAAATTGTGGCATGGTCATTTGCTGCCACTGTCCTACTGTTGCTGGCCGCATTGGTCGGCAGCAGTTTTTATATGTTGGACTTTGCCCTAACGCCCTTGGCACGCAGTGATCAGGAAGTGCTTGACCGCTTGGCAAGCCATGCGCCTCAACCAGTGGTGCAATGGGTCGACAGCGTGCGTCAGAATGGCGTATTGCGCGACACCACCGTCGATATTGACGGAGTACCGGCACATGCATGGTACCTGCGTGCACCACACGACACCCTCGTGACTGCCATGCTTGTGCATGGATACAAGGATGCCGGTCTGATGATGATGCACATCGCTTATCTGTATCATCACGATTTGGGCTGGAACGTACTGTTGCCAGACCTGCCTGCACATGGGCACACCCCCGGTGACCACATTGACATGGGGTGGGGCGAGATACACACCCATGCCCGTGCGTGGATAGACGTTGCCAATGAGATGTTTCGTAGCGACTCGGCCGAGACCCGTATGGTGCTGCATGGAATCTCGATGGGAGCCGCTACCGTCATGAACCTGAGTGGCGACTCGCTGCCCACTTGTGTGCAAGCCATCGTTGAGGATTGTGGATACACGAGCGTGTGGGACGAGTTTTCTTGTCAGATGAGCGAAAGCTTCGGCCTTCATGACTTTCCATTGATGTATACCACCAGTGCCTTGTGCAAACTGCGATACGGCTGGTCGTTCGGCGAGGCATCTTGCCTCAAGCAGGTGGCGAAGTGCCAGCTGCCCATGCTGTTTATCCACGGCGACAGCGATGACTTTGTGCCCACCGAGATGGTACATCGCCTCTATGCCGCCAAACCCGGCGAAAAACAACTGTGGCTCGCTCCAGGGTCGGGACATGCGATGTCCTATAGCGACCACCCTGACGAGTATAAATCGCAGGTTGTGAGTTTCTTGAGTGTTGCGGACTTCTAAAGTCCTGCAAACGCCCTCTGCATCGGCAGTGTGCGCCTAGGGCCGGCCCAGGGCGACATGGCCCTGTTTACACACCGCAACCAAACCTTACACTTTTTAACTAGAAAAATTACCCCTATTCCAAAATAAAGTACTAATTTTGAACGTTTTTTCAACAAACCATATAAAATTGGACACTATGAAACTATCTAAAAGAATATTTGCTTGGGTGCTCGCAGGTGCGATGATGATGGGTGTAGTGGCAACCGCAACAGCGCAGAGCTACCGCAGCAGCAGTGGCTCATATATGGGCAAGGTGGAGAGTGACGGCACCATCCGCAACAGCAGCAACAGCTATGTGGGCAAGATCGAACGTGACGGCACCATTCGCAACAGCAGCAATAGCTATGTGGGCAAGATCGAGAGTGACGGCACCATTCGCAACCGCAGCAACTCCTATATGGGCAAGGTCTATAGCGATGGTACAGTGCGCAACAGCAGCAACTCTTACATCGGCAAGATCGAAAGTGACGGTACCGTGCGCGACGCCAGTAACCGCAACGTTGGGTCGGCACGCGGCATCGACCGCAAGTATGCAGCCGTCATTTTCTTCTTTGATTTACTCTAAATACTGATTATGATTAAATTACAGAATATTTTAGGAGCAGCCGTCATCGCCATCATGGCACTGACTGCAGGCTCCACACAAGCACAGAATTTACAGAGCGCATCGAACAACAGCCGGATGCACAAAGACTTGCTAGCTCGCCAGTCGCGCATCCAGGATCAAATTAAATTGGAAGAGGCACAGAAGTATGCCTCGCAACTCTACGAAGAGGAAGAGCCCGAACCCGACATCTACACCGAGGGATGGGAGAGCGACCGTGTGAATCCTTATAAGAACGCCAACGTCCCTCAGACCAAGGTCATCGACGTGCGTGGCTTCCATATGCCGCTTAAGGGCAACTATATCACCTCGCCTTATGGTTATCGACCCGCATTCCGCCGCGTGCACAAGGGCGTGGACATGCGAGCAGCAGTGGGCGACACCGTCTATGCTGCTTTTACTGGAAAGGTGCGTCTCACCAAGTTTGAGCGCGGTGGATATGGTTTCTATGTGATTTTGCGTCATGACAACGGACTGGAGACCGTCTATGGCCACCTCACCCGTTTCCTCGTACAGCCCAACCAGTTTGTCAAGGCTGGACAGCCCATCGCCATCAGTGGTAATACGGGACGCAGCACGGGGCCTCACCTGCACTTCGAGACCCGATTCATGGGTTACGCTATCAATCCTGCGGCAATCATCGACTTTGCTAGCCGCACCACCCACACCGACTCTTACACCTTTAATAAGAGCACGTATACCGAGAGTCGTTCTTATGCACCCAGCCGCCGATATGCTGCTGTGCGCAGTACGGGTAATAACTCAAGTTATAGTAGGACAAGCTACAGCAAGTCGAGCCGCGGACAAAAGTATGACACCAAGACTCGTCACCGCAGTGCTCAACGCAGCACCTACAAGGTGCGCAAGGGCGACAGCCTAGGCAAGATCGCTGCTCGTAACGGCACTACCGTGGCGCAGCTCAAGAAGATGAACGGCATCAAGGGTGACAAGGTGCAGTCCGGAAAAGTCCTGCGTGTCAAGTAAAATGACGGTAAACTAAGAATTACATGCAACCGCCTCCAGCAATGGGGATGATTGCATGTTTTTTTAAAAATATATGACTATGAAACGATTGACTAACACGATGCTGCTGCTAGCCATGCTGCTGGTCAGCATGAATGCACAAGCTGCACTCAACGACTTGGAGAAAGAGATGGTGGGACATTTCACCGCTCAAAGCGAAGAGCCGGGCGATGATGAGCATCCGGCTGACAACCCCATGTATTTCACGTATGTCTTTGACTTTCGTGCCGACAAGACATTCACCATCCAGATTATCTTAGATCAGACTCAAGAGTTTGCGCTCGATATCAGTGATGCTGAGCAGCAATATGCCAACACGCTCATCCTGCATGCCGTCCAGACCATCGAAGGGAAATGGCGGTGCACGAGCCATAGCATCATTCTCGATGATTCGGGCGTCGTCGACCGTAAGGTGGATGTGAAGATGAAGAACGATGATGAAATTGCACGAGTCATGCTTGCGAACATTGACAAAGATAATCTCGTCGACGAGCCGCTAAGCGACCAAACCATCATGTTGCGCGGCAATGGTGCCGTGGGGGGAAAAGAATATGAGGTGTCGTTTAACGAAGCCATCACTTTCCTTGAGGACAGCGCAGGAAACACATTAGAACTATACGCTGAAGAATAGTAGCCACAATTCTTCACGACGATAAAGAAATCCACCGGAACACAGTGAGTGAACCGGTGGATTGTTTGTTCTACAAGTCTCAATTTATAACTGAGCCAGGTCAGAGGGCGTGGGATCCTTTTGAATGATGCGGCCCTTGGGGTCGATCAGGAAACTACAATACTCGCTCTCTTGTCGCCATGTGCGGCGAATCTTGTCTTGTGAAGCACTGTCACAGTGCCACTGCAGTGTGCTGCGCAGGTTGTCAACGTTGACCAGTTGGCTGTACAAAGCCTCACTCTCGTCCATGTTGACCGACACGTGCTTCATGCCATTGAGGCGGGCAAGACGTGCCTGCTGCATGTTGTCGATGCGAGATTCAGGGTGCACCGAGGACCAGAAGGTCACTACAACATAACTGCCGCGCAACTGGCTTAACGACTGGGTGCCATCGGATGTGGTCATCGTCAACGACGGGGCTTGATAACCAACGCGGCCATCGGCGGGCGTGGTGTAGTAGGCCGAGGTGAACACAAGCAGAATCGCTAGAGTCGCAAGCGCGAATAGGGATTTTGTCATTGTTCTCTATTTAAGTCAATAATTCAGGCACTCAAGCTAGCGACATCCGTCGCCATCTGCCTTGGCCTGTGCCGACTTTCGGCTATTGGGCAAATGAAGAGCCCAAGGTTTGTACGACCCCTCCATAAGTGGAAAGGGACTGCAAAAGTAGATAAAAATCAAATACGCGCCAAATCTCGACACATTAAATTTTCATAAAATGCTGAAAGATAACGCCTTCTTTCAACCAAGATTAGGCAGGAGTGTTTAGTGAGAGAAATAATTAACTTAAAATGTTAAAATCCCGCACCGATAGGCGTTTACGCTACTTTCAGTATGGCCGATGGTGCCAAAAAATTAACACTTAACACAAATTAACACTCGCCGTCGTTTTTTTCATGGCAATTTGCTCAATTCACAGATTATTCTTATCTTCGCAGAAAATAACGGTTTGCCGTGCTGCGGCTTTGTCGCGGCTATTTATAATTCAAAACAACATGGCAAGACTCAAGATATCCAACGAATGGTGGACCGCGCCGGCCGAGAGCGAAGACGGTCAGTTGATACTAGTGACTGGGCGTAGTGGCCTCGATCAGGTCAAAGCGACTGGAGTTTTTGTCTACCGCGTAGAGGTTAATTGGGCCTATACACCCGATGGCAAGGGAATGCCCGACTTCCCTACCAGTAAACTCATGGAGCAGGTTACAGAGGCTATGGAGGCAGAGTTCAGCAGAGATCCAGTTGCTGTCAACACAGGAATCTATACAGGAGCGGGCGAGAGAAACTGGGTCTTCTACACCCGCAGCCTGCACATCTTCCAGCGCAAAATCAATACCATTCTCCAGCCCTTCGAGACCTTGCCCCTTACATTCCATGCCGAAGAAGATCCCGACTGGGAAGAATACGCCGAAATGTGCCAGTGCGAAGTCCAGTCATCTACCGACGATTAACGCAACGCTATAACTAAACAATGCAGCCGCGATTCAAGTCGCGGCTGCATTGTGCATTGTGCATTGTGCATTGTGCATTGCTTTACATGTTCATGCCACCATCCACTTGGATGACTTGGCCAGTAACATAACTCGACAGGTCGCCGGCAAGGAAGATGGCGACGTTAGCGATGTCGTCAACTGTGCCGCCACGGCGCAACGGGATGCGCTGAGCCCATTCCTGACGGACTGCCTCGGGCAACGATTGAGTCATCGCAGTGTCGATAAAGCCCGGAGCAATGGCGTTGGCACGGATGCCGCGACTACCCATCTCCTGAGCAACACTCTTGGCAAGTGCAATCAGACCAGCCTTAGACGCGGCATAGTTCGACTGACCGGCGTTGCCGTGCACACCTACCACGCTCGCCATATTGATGATTGAACCGCCACGCTGGCGCATCATGATGGGAAC
>JAEEVE010000166.1 GCA_016290765.1 Muribaculaceae bacterium | reverse complement strand
GGGCAGCGGGTTGATGTAGCGCAGGTGCGTCATCGCCAGCTTGAAACCATCGGCGTTGAGGCGGTTCACTGCATCCAAGATGTGGCCGTAAGTGCTACCCCAACCCAAGATGATGGTGTCGGCAGTGGGGTCGCCCTTGAGTTTCAACTCGGGAATATCGTTGGCGATGTTGGCAATCTTCATGCGGCGCGTCTCTACCATGTGGGCATGGTTGATGGGGTCGTTGCTCAGGATGCCGGTATTGTAGTCCTTCTCCAGACCACCGACGATGTGCTCCAGACCTGGCGTGCCAGGAACGGCCCAGTAGCGGATGCCCAGTGCGTTGCGCTGGAACGGTGTCCAGGTTGCCTTCAGTGCGTCAGGAACAAAGTTGGGCTTGATGACGGGATATTCACCCTCCTCGGGGATGCGCCATGCCGACGAGCCGTTGGCGATAAATGCGTCGGTCAACAGGATGACCGGAGTCATATGCTCGATGGCGATGCGCGCAGCCTGGAATGCCATCTTGAAGCAATCGGTGGGCGATGCGGCGGCTAGCACCACTAGTGGGCTCTCACCGCTACGGCCATACAGTGCTTGGAACAGGTCGGTCTGCTCTGTCTTGGTGGGTAGGCCCGTCGAGGGACCACCACGCATCACATCGACCAGTACCAGCGGCAGCTCGGCCATTACGGCCAGGCCCAGACCCTCGCTCTTCAGCGCCAGGCCAGGACCCGAGGTGGTGGTCACGGCCAGATGTCCGGCGAATGCAGCGCCGATGGCTGAACAAATGCCGCCAATCTCATCCTCCATCTGGATGGCTTTCACACCCAGGTCACGGCGCTTGGCCAACTCATGCAGGATGTCGGTGGCGGGGGTGATGGGGTAGGAACCCAGGAACAAGGGGCGGCCGCTCATCTCCGAAGCCTTGATTAGACCCCAGGCAGTAGCCTTGTTGCCCGTCACGTCAGTATAGGTGCCAGGACGTACCTCGTCGCTCTGGATGCGGTAGGTCGACACGGTAGCGTGGATGTTGTGGCCATAGTTGTAACCACCCTTGATCACCAGTTCGTTGGCCTCATAGACGGCGGGTTTGTCGGCAAACTTAGCCTTGAGGAACTTCAAAGGAGCCTCCATCGGGCGGTTGAACAGCCAGCACACCAGGCCCAGTGCGAACATGTTGCGGCACTTGAGCTGGGCCTTCAGGTCCATGCCAGTATCCTTGAGAGCCTCCTTGACCATGGTGGTGATGGGTGCTTCGATCACCTGGGCAGTCATACCTAACTCCTCATAAGGGTCAGTTGTAGTGTACAATGCCTTGTCCAGACCGGCCTGAGTGAAAGTGTCGATGTCGACGATGGCTGCACCGTTCTTGCGCAGGTACTGAGCGTTCTGCTTCAGAGCGGCGGGGTTCATAGCCACCAGCACGTCACATTCGTCACCCGGTGTGTGAACGCCGTGCCCAATGTGTACTTGGAATCCCGACACGCCTCCCAGCGAGCCTTGCGGGGCGCGAACCTCGGCAGGATAGTCGGGGAAGGTCGAGATGCGGTCACCCAGTCCGGCACTCACATTTGAGAAGATGTTGCCAGCCAGCTGCATGCCATCGCCACTGTCGCCCGAGAAGCGAACAACGATGCTCTGCCGAAACTGGACTTTTGCTTTTTCTTTTTCTTTTGTTGCCATTGTATTGTGTTATGCTACATATTCTTAATCGAGTGCAAAAGTACAACATATTTTCTTGTACCACAAACTTTTTGCACACAATTCACGCCATGATGTTGTATAACATATAGCCTGATTGATAGGGTTTTCACGCTTTAGTTGGCATTTGGTCATCCTTTGTCCAAAATACTGCTCAAAGCGATTTGTTTTCGCCTCGAAACTAGCCAGATTTTTTTTCTTGCACAAAACATGATAGGCAGCAATTCTTTTGGCTGATTGTCCAAAAAACACTAACTTTGCACAATATTAATTGGAATATGAAATTCAGCGAATTATTAGGCAATGAGCAGGCTATTGACCGCGTAAGGCAACTCATTGACAACGACCGACTGCCACACGCACTGCTGTTGCATGGCGAGCCAGGTGTGCCCAAATTGGCACTGGCGCGCGTCATGGCGCAGTATCTGCATTGCACCAACCGACACGACGGCGAGCCATGCGGAGAGTGCCCCTCATGCCGCCAGCACGAAACATTCAATCATACTGACACTTTCTTCTCCTTCCCTTACTGGCGCAAGGACAAAAATAGCGAGGCCACTTGCGATGATTTCCTCGATCATTGGCGCGAGTTCCTCAGCGACAACCCTGTCGTAGAGGACTACCAACACTGGCTCGAAGTGCTAAAGAACGACAATTCACAACCCACCATTCTTGTCAAGGAGAGTGGAAACATTTTGCGTAAGATGAGCATGTCGTCATTCACGGCAAAGTATAAGGTGAGCATTATTTGGCTTCCCGAAAAACTTGAGGAAAAAGCCGCCAATAAGTTGCTCAAACTTATTGAGGAACCCTATGACGACTGCAAGTTCATCCTAGTCAGTGACAATGCCAAGGGTATCTTACCTACCATCTTCTCGCGCGTGCAGCGTGTAGAGTTGAGGCGACTGGGCGTTCAGCAGGTCGCCGACTACCTCGCTCACCAGTATGGCATTGATCCGCAAGACGCCTTGGCAGTGGCGGCACCGACCGACGGTAACGTTGTCCAAGCCATCCACAGCTTGCAGGAGGGCAACGAAGGACAGGAATTCCACCAGTGCTTTGTCGAACTCATGAGGCTGGCTTATATGCGCAACCTGGGCAAACTCAAGCAGTGGTCCGAGCGCGTCGCCGACATGAAGCGTGAGAAGTCGCGCCGTTTTCTTGCCTACGCCGCCCGTCAAGTAAGAGAGAATTTCATCTACAACCTGCGTCACCCTGAGTTGAACTACCTCACACGCGAGGAGCAGCAGTTCAGCACCCGTTTCGCGCCCTACATCAACGAAAACAACGTTGAGCAGATGTATGAGCAGTTCCGTCTTGCTGCCGAGCATATCGCTGGCAACGGTAACGCCAAGATCGCTCTCTTCGACATGGCTGTTCGCATCACCATCCTCATTAAAGTCTAAGTGCTCGTATCCTGCCTCGGTCATGTTTGCCGCACCTCTGCTTTCAACTCTCCATTTTCCATTTAGAATAACTTGAACGCATTCCTACAGCAGGTGGCTCAGTACTATGCCACCACACCACATCTCGAAGACCTTTGTTTTGTCTTCCCCAACCGCCGCAGCGGCAAGTTCTTTGAGCAGCGGCTCGCCGATGCCATCAACGGCCCGGCGATGATGCCGCGCATCGTCGCGATGGTTGACTTCTTGAGCGACCTCACCGAATGTAACCAGGTGGGGCAGCTCGAGGCAATGTTGGTGCTGTATAAGGCTTATTGTCAGGTGATGGGCGACAACGCTTCACCAATGGACGCGTTTGTCCGTTGGGCAAGCCTTATCATCAACGACTTCAACGATGCCGACATGAACCTGGTGGACGTGCAGCAGCTTTATGCCAACCTGCACGACCTGCGAGAAATATCGACCGACTATCTGGACGATGACCTCAAGCACGATATCGAACACGTGCTCAACATTAGTTTGTACGATGCCCAGGGCGAGCGGTTTTGGCGCGAGCCGTGGCAGCCTCTTGAGGGAGATGGTGAGGTGCGCCGCAAGTACTTCAGTTTGTGGGAGCGCCTCTTTGAAATCTATTGTGTTTTCCACAAGATGTTGGCCAATAAGGGCTTACGCACCGTGGGTGGCATCTATCTCGATGCGGTCGACCGTGTGAAACTCATTGATGACAACCGCCTTCCAAGCCGGGTGGTGATGGTAGGCTTCTCTACTCTCTCAGTGAGCGAGATGGCCATTTTCAAGGCACTGCAACAGCGTGGTGTCGCTGATTTCTGGTGGGACAATGCCCTTGATGTGTTGCGTGAAGACATGAGCAACCCTGCCGGAAAGATGGTGCGCGAGTATGTCCAACTTTTCCCCATGCCCAAGCCCCTGGAGCCCGAGACGCTTGAGGGAACAGTGGTCGAAGCGGTCGCCGTGCCATCGGTTGTGGGACAGGCCAAGTGGGCATTTCATCGTGTGGACCAGTGGGTGGAGCAGGGATGCATCCCGCACCCCGACAATGCCATCAACACTGCCATTGTCCTGCCCGACGAGAGCCTATTTGTGCCACTCATCAACTCGGTGAGCGACCGCATCACACACATGAACGTGACCATGGGCTACTCGATGCGCTATGCTAACATCGTCTCGCTGATGCATCTGGTGGCGCGGGCGCACCGCCAGGCTACGCGTCGAGCCGACGAGTGGACCTTTTATCGTGAGGATGTAAAAGACATTCTCTCGCACCCTATCATCAAGGCAGCGTTTACACAGCAAGCAACTGACCTCTCGGACGAGCTTGCCCAGCGCAACGAGTGGAATGTGCCGGCCATTAAGCTATGTAAGTGTGGCTTTGCTAACCTGTTCACTCCCTTGCATGATACCCAGGATGCCAGTCAGGTCATCGCTTATATCGATCGTTTGGTCGACTTCTGCAATTTGGTGAACGAGCGCATTAAGGTAACCGATCAAGAGCTGCCACCCGAAGGAAAAGAGGATGATGACGATGATGCCAATATCCGCAAGGTGTTGCCTCTGCAGAGCGCTTTTATCGACCTGTATGTCGAGGCTTTGGATCAACTCAAGTTGGCATTTGCAGTGCATGGCGTGCCTGTGGCCGACGATACCCTGTTTTACCTCATTGACAAGTTGACCCAGGCCATGGTGGTGCCCTTCGAGGGAGAACCGCTAAAGGGGCTGCAGGTAATGGGCTTGCAGGAAACTCGCTCGCTCGACTTTGAAAACTTGATGATTTTGTCGATGAATGAGCGAGTCTTCCCGCGTCGGCATGGCATCGCCTCTTTCATCCCCGACCACTTGCGTGCCTCGTTCTTCATGCTCACTGGCGCCCGTCAGGAGGCGATTGCTGCCTATGATTTCTACCGCCTCATTGGGCGAGCTAAAAATGTGGTGCTGGTCTACTCAACGGCTAATGAGGGCGGGGGAGAGGCATCTCGATTTATCACTCAACTCAAGTTGCTCTATGGCGATAAGGTGCATTTTTCCCAGTTTCGGGTTGACACTCAGGTCACGTCGCCCAGGGTGGCGCCCATCGTCGTTGACAAGGCTCATGTGCCCATGCACGACTATGTCCACCCTAGCGCCAGTCTTGATCCTATTCATGCGAAGTGCTTGTCGCACAGCTCGATAGCCGAGTATATCGACTGTCCGCTCAGGTTTTACCTGCATCATGTTGAGCACCTGAGTGAGAACAGTGATTCGGGAGACTTTATGGACTATGGCACATTTGGAACCATCATCCACGATGCCTTGCAGCAACTCTATTACCCGTCCTTGCCCGATGGTAGCGAGCGTGTAGATAGCTACGTCGTCACTCGGCAGATGATAGCCGACTTTAAGCAGCACAGCTTGCACCACGAGGTGTTGCGTTATGTCAACATCCACTACCTGCACAACGAGGAGGACACAACTGCACCCCTTGCGGGAGAGGCACTGATTCTGCAGGATACCCTGGAGACCTTTGTCGCGCGGGCACTGGACTATGATCTGAAGATGTTGGATCTGGAAGGTGTCGACTCGCTCGAGGTGCTGGAGTGCGAAAAAGAGCACAAGGTTCAACTCGACTTTAGCCAGGACGGAGTGGAAGCCAAATTCAACTTCACCTACAAGCCCGACCGTGTGGACCGGGTAGCAGGCAAGTTGCGCATGGTGGATTACAAGACTGGTGGCGACAAGACCGAATACAAGACCCTCGACAACTTGTTCGTGCCATTTGGCAACGACAAGAAACGCTGCAAGGCCATAGCGCAGCTCATGCTTTACTGCAACGCATGGCACCTTGAGCATCCCGAAGATAGGTTCATTGAGCCCGTCATCTACAAGTTGCGTAACATAGAGGACACAGGTGCGTTTTGCTTAGAAATAGTGGGTGGAACACCCAAAAAACCAAAGTACGAAAAGCGCCAACTCATTTTCGAGCCCTGTAGCGACTTTAACCTCGCGTTCAAGCAACGCATGGGTGGAATCATTGCCCAATTGCTCGACCGCAATGGCCAGTTTGTCCAGGCCGAGGATGACCACGCCTGCAAGTACTGCCGCTTCGCCGACTTCTGCCGCCGCTGACGAGGAAACTCACCTCCTTATACCGACAGTTTTCGTGGTCTTCTGCAATTCCTCCAAGAATCGTGCGGCATGTGCGCCATCCATCTGGACGTGATGAAACTGGAATGAGATAGGCAGTGTAACCTTAAAGACACGTTTGCGGTATTTGCCCCACATTACCATTGGATTGCAGAATTGGTCGGTATATTGATTGACGATGCTGTCGATGTAAGTGCCGACCATCGCTGATGTCCCGATAACCATGGAGTCGGTTGCTGTGATACTCTCTTGCAGCTGACTGGCTGATTGTGTCAACTCAAGGTAGCTGGCGTTGAACAGCTCAAGGTTGTCGCTGTAGGGTATGTCACATGAATTGAGATTACCGTCGCTCCCAGCTACAATCACATTGATGGCAAGGCGGTCAAACTGGTACAATCTGCCATGCTCAGGCAGCACATAGAACTCTTTAATCTGGCTTGCAGCTTTGCCTATGCACCAACACAGCAGCATGTTAAATTTCATCGAGTTACGCTTGGCAAGCCTGTGCAAGCGGGTCACATTAAAGGTCTTGGTAAGTGTCACCATGGGCATGGGCGAACTCATCCACAGTGCGAATGCCT
>JAEEVE010000165.1 GCA_016290765.1 Muribaculaceae bacterium | reverse complement strand
AATCTGTCACTTTCACAAAATACACTACTGTTCTGCACACCCTCGGTCAAGCTGTTGCATCTTACTTCGATGCTCCGATATGGGAGCGATTTACCAATCTACAGGGCGATCTGGTTATCCCCACCGAACTAAGCCTTGACCAAACAAATGCCTCCGTCAAGCTTCAGCAAACGCTTAAGCTGAATGCAACTGTCACACCTTCTGACATAAGCATTCCATTGGTATGGCTCTCGTCTGATCCGAATGTTGCGCGTGTAGACAACTATGGCAATGTCTATGGATTCAATGAAGGCGAGGCCGACATTATCGTCACTTGCCACACGCTTCGCGCTGTTTGCCACGTTACCGTCACCGGAGATCTTGTTGTAGTGATGCTGGACAAACATGAGTTGGAGATGGAACCCAATGAGATTGCGACCCTGACCCCATCCGTTATAGGAGGAACATCTGCACTCGTTGTTAACAGTTCGAATGTAGATGTCGCCAAAGCCCGCGTTGCGGGGAATCAGATTCAGGTGGTTGCCGTTAGTCCGGGCGAAGCTATCATCACCGTGAAGACTGCTTCCGGTATCTGTCAACCTGACTCCTGTAAGATTATCGTCAAAGGAAATAATGCCCTAACAGGAGATGTCAACAACGACGGCATAGTGGATATTAGCGATGTAAACATAGTTGTCAATGCGATGCTGGGCAAGCCCTTTGATATTCCCACTGGCAACCAAGGTGGCAATACCGCACCACCCCACAAGTAATGATATAACCGAATCCATTTGAAATATCACAGAAGCATTTATATAGGTTCAAATAATCAAGAAAATTACTAATATGAAAAAGGCTTTATCCCTGCTTCTAACGATGGTACTGTCATCCCATCTGCTATATGGCATTGACTTCGTTGCCGATGGTCTGGCCTATAAAATCAACCCTGATGGAGAGTCGGTGACAGTTACTTATCATACCCACGATGAGTATAGCCAATATAATTACTATAGTTTAACTACAGTATCAATCCCTGACACTATCATCAAGTACGACAATCGTTACATTGTGACAGGTATTGATGACGAGACTTTTCAGGATTGCATACTTCTGACTTCCGTTTCATTTCCCGCCAGTTTAAAGAAAATTGGTGACAATGCTTTTAGAGGATGTACGAGTCTGGAGAATCTCAATCTTCCACCCTCGTTGAACTATCTCAGCCCTACCGCCTTCAATCGCTGCTCCAGCCTCAAATCCATCACGGTCGACGACAATAACACGATGTACGACTCACGCGAGGGATGCAATGCCGTCATCGAGACCACAACCAACAAATTAATACTAGGTTGCTTAAGCACTGTTATCCCTGCCGGAGTGACTGAAATCGGTCAGAATGCCTTTATCGGCACAAATATAGCATCTGTACATATCCCCTCGTCTGTAACTCGAATTGGCGAAGACGCTTTCGATGACTGCCCTCTTCTCACCTCGGTGCATATCGATGACATCGCCTCATGGTGTTCAATTGACTTTGCGAACGAGAAAGCGACCCCTTTATACCCCAGGTATATCAAGGTCACAACGATTTACAATCCACATAATCCAGATGACCCGTACGCATATCATTTCTACGACACATACATAAAAGAAATGCATTTGTATGTCAATAATCAAGAAATCATCGACTTAATTATTCCCGACGGCGTCACTACAATCAAGCCATACGCTTTCGGCAACTGTAGTTATCTCCAATCAGTGTATATCCCGTCTTCAGTTGAATCAATCGGCAAGGATGCGTTCTGTTGTCTCAAAAGAGCTAAAACGATATATATCGACAACCTTGCCTCATGGTGCAACATTGACTTTGCTACAATGGGTTCCAACCCACTATATGGACTTTATTATAGATATGAAACGTGCCGAAAAGAGACAGGCTGGACGGGTGAGTATTATACCGGGACCGAGATTATAGATGATTACGCAATCAAAGACATGTATTTGCAAGGCAAAAAAGCAACAACCCTCAACATTCCCGATGGTGTTACCCAAATAAAGCCATTTGCTTTTGTGACCCACTCAGGATTCAATTCAGTCGTGATTCCTAGCAGTGTTACCTCAATTGGAGCCAACGCATTCATGTCAACTATATGGTACGAATATTGGGGTGCAGATGCTTTGTCCGGTGTCATTAAAGAATTGGTATGGAACGCCAAGAGCTGCAATTCGACAGGCAACATGTTCACAGAAGGCCTCGAGAGCCTGACCATTGGTAATGAAGTCGAGACTCTGCCCGAGAAGTTGGCTGTAGGCTCTAAAGTCACGTCACTGTCGTTGCCGGCATCTGTGCGGCAAATAGGGAACAACGCATTTCAATTTTGTGCTGATTTAAGAGACATCTATGCCCAACCCAGTGTCGCGCCATCTTGTCTAGGCGACCCGTTCAGAGATTTGCAGAAGAACTACATCACCCTCCACACAACCAGTGAAGCCATGGCTTCATATTTCAGTGCTTCTGTTTGGAAAGAGTTCAACAACTTGCAGGGCGACCTGGTTGTCCCCACCCAACTGACCTTGGACAAGACGACAGCCAATGTGAAGCGACAGAGCACGTTGCAACTTCACGCGACAGTGACCCCATCAAACGCAAGCGTACCTGTCATGTGGCGTTCTTCTGACCCAAGTATCGCCACAGTTAATGCCAACGGTCTGGTTTCCGGCATCAAAGACGGTGAGACCGACATCATCGCCACCTGCTTTAATCTGCGTGCGGTGTGCCATGTGGTTGTTGCCGACCAGCTGATTGTAGTCACCCTTGACAAGCACCAGTTGGAAATGAATCCCAATGAGATAGCCACACTCGTTCCCTCAATATCTGGTGGCACCGCCAACTTAATGGTAACCAGCAACAATGAGCAAGTCGCCATTGCGCGAATGTCGGGGAATTTGATACAAGTCTTGGCCATTAGTCCGGGCGAAGCTGTCATCACCGTGAAGACTGCTTCCGGTGTCTGTCAACCTGATTCCTGTAAGGTCATAGTCAAAGGAAATGATGCCCTACCAGGAGATGTCAACAACGACGGCGTGGTTGATATAGCCGATGTCAACATGGTCATCAACATGATGCTGGGCAAGACAGATCCTACAGCTACGGGTGATGTGAATGGCGACGGCCAGGTAGATATCAGTGATGTCAATGCCGTGATTAATTCTATGCTCGGAAAAGAGAATACCGAGACGGTTGAGACGATTGAGACGGTCACTGTCAATGGGGTGACATTCAAGATGGTCAATGTCAAGGGCGGCACCTTCACGATGGGTGCCACCGAAGAACAACTCGATGAGGCGAAGCCCAACGAATTCCCGGCACATGAGGTGACGTTGTCGGATTTCAGCATAGGCCAGACCGAGGTCACACAGGAACTATGGCAGGCTGTGATGGGCAACAATCCCAGCTATATCTCGGGCGACCCTCAACTCCCTGTCGAGCATGTGAGTTGGGAAGACTGCAAGACGTTCATCCTCGCACTAAGCGAACTGACCGGCCAGGACTTCAGACTGCCTACTGAGGCAGAATGGGAATATGCTGCCCGCGGCGGGATCAAGGGGCATGGATACAAGTATGCTGGTGGCAACACACCAGATGAGATCATGTGGTATAATGCCAACAGTGACTCGACCACCCACCATGTTGCCACTAAACAGCCGAACGAGCTGGGGCTATATGATATGAGCGGCAATGTGTGGGAATGGTGCCGAGACTGGTTCGGTGATTTCACCGATGCGGCCCAGATCAGTCCTATAGGTCCGGACACGGGCGAATACCGCATCAACCGTGGTGGCAGCTGGTATGGTGACACGAGCTATTGCCGTGTGTCACGCCGCAACAAAGCCGCCCAAGATGCCACTCCCATCAATTGCGGACTCCGCCTAGCAAAATAAAGCAAAAATTTCTGATGTCAACGCGGTCATCAACGCGATGTTGGGGAAGCATTAAATAATGCATAAATCAGGGTGTGGCATCAGCGAATGATGTCACACCCTCATGTTGGGATCAAATAATTATTTTCCTAAAAGTGCATTGATGACAGCATTCACGTCTGTGACATCAACTGTACCGCTATCATCCAGGTCAGTATTTGCTTCGGGCCATAGTTTGACCTCTTTGCCCAACATCAAGTTAATTATAAGATTGACATCTGTTACATCCACGATTCCGTCCAAGTTGATGTCTCCTAGAGGATAAGTATATTCCTGATCCCACTGACTGGCCAAGAATACTCGTTTATTTTCTAGACAAACATTCACATAGTCCTTCAAAGATTTCTTGATTCCCAACGAAGACCCATCGCCCCATCGCCTATAATCAGCCGCTCCAGCCTGCGCAATTAAATTCCCATAATCGATAGCCACTTGCTCCATCTGTGGGAAAACCTCATCACGATACTTATGCCAATACTTGCGCAATGCCATTTTAAACCTTGGGAATTTCGCTATTTCTGGTATCCAATGGTTGTGAACATATGTCACATCTGGTTCATACGAGAATTTGTGAACCTCACCATTGAGACGGGAACCCATCGATGACCCAAAGTCCCACACAGGGCCGAAAATGAACTTGGCAGAATCACCCTTATCCTTATAGAAATAGCAACTGCCACTAAACGCCTCTTGATTGTCGACCACCTCATTGATCATATAGAACCTAGCGAGAGCGTCAATGTCAATCAGGTCTTCCCATTCACGGCTCCCCTTGTCAATGGTGTTAATCGCATTGTTTGTTTTATTAAGCAAGTCTCGAATATAGATGTCTTGTTCCGTCGAAAGATCTTCTGGAGAATGATATGTAATTCTTAATGGAGAGCCATCAATATCGGTCAACCTCACTTGGTTTTCATCATTGTAATTGTCAATTTCAAGCAACCAACCGCCAGTGACATCCATCGGCACACTATCGTTCGGAGTCACTTCTTCCTGATCAAATATATTCACACGTTCTTTGGCGATCCTGATATGCTCAACGATGAAATAAAGACCCATATAGTCGCCATTGAGTACCAACTCGCATGGTACATTCCCTGGAGTCCAGGGCATTCCCATCAAGCGGCTAATCTGAAAAGCCATGTAGTCTCGTCCCTTGCCTCTCCAGTCGGCATAGGCAGCCATCAAGCACCAATGTTTACTCTTAGGCATCCCGAGCATTGCTGCTTTCTTCTCCAATTTCAGTCGGTAAGGTTTTTTGGGTTTGTTCCATGATGCATTTCCTCGCCCTTTAATTTCCAGTGCCAGAGGTGCTTCGGCCGACCCTATCGATTCATATTGGTCGAACCCGTTGGCATCCAGATAATACGTCGCGCTCAGATACTCTTCCTTGCTCACGACGGGTAGATTGCCCTCGGTATTAATGTACAGCACAGGTAACGTGTGAGACAAGTACTCATTGGGGTCGTGTACGATAGAGTCTTGGGCGCTAACATGCTGACTTATGATTAAACACATAATAAGAGTGCAAATCACAAGTCCACCCCTAAATTGGCATTTATCAAGTAGTTTCATAGACAAAAATAATAGTTTTAATTCAAGTATCGAAAATATTAGTAATAATTGTAAAAAATCTCAGGTGTCACAACTCTGTGTCACCAGAAAAGCCTTTGGAGCCTTTCACACTGCAAAATTACTATTTTACAAGCAATTGTGCAAATTTTTCTGCGCAACAATTCTTTTTTCTATACTATTGACATTTAACTCGTTACATTAAAACGATGCCGCAACATGCACCATAAATAATTCAGCATAAAACTGTTTTCGGCTTCTGAAATATGAATTTAGTAAAAAAGAGAGCTACAATGACAGGTGCATCTCGCAGTGGGTGCAGTCGCAGTGGACGGAGATTAATTGATTGCCCGTGCGCAGGAAGATGCGTGCGGGCAGTTTTTTTGCATCTTTAGTCTTGAGGCAAGCTCCGAGTTCACGGCGCAGACAGTAGCGGGTGTACATGACTTCGATCCCGTCGGTTGCTTGCCCTTTATCCATTTGGCACTCGAGGGCTGGTTCTATTGAGGAGACACCATGGTCACGGTATAACCTGTAGGCGAGTTGATTGGCGACATTGTCGGCACTGGTGAGGGTGTCGGTATAACAGGGCGCAGCCATGTCCTCGGGACGGCGGCGGTCGCGATGGCGGCTCATGTGCCAAGTTCGGTCGAGCAGGTCGACGGTCTCCCGGCGCAAGCGGGTGAGTGTGGAAGCAGGGATGAAACAGTCGGGCAAGACCTGCGCTTCACGCAAGGTGTAGATGGTGTCGCCGAGCTTTGCCAACACGTCCAATTGGCGTTGCTCTTGCGAGGACTTGGCAGGCTGAAGGTCGACATCATCAATGGCATGGGTAACGCCGCATCCGCGCTCATCGACGAGAGTGAGCACCAGCCGCTCTCCCACACGACGCAGCTTGGCCTCAACGGCGATGCGACGCATGGCGGTGGATCGTGACAGGATGTCGTCCATCGCTTTGTCGCTTGTACGGTAGAGATCGGTACCTCGTGGGATAGGCACTGATTCGCGCAAACTCACATGGTTGCCGCTCGCCACGTTGACACGAATGCCCGTGAACTGCCCGTCGGCGCTGAAGTAGCTAAGCCCATCGCCATTAACCAGTCGCAACTGTGTCTCCACGACAAGTTCTTTGCCTCGGGCACGGGAGACCTTTCCTACATACTGCCCCAAGGACTTGGGCGTGTCGATGGATGCCATCTGCGTACCGTTATCAGGCTTGCGACAGTCGATGAAGTAGGTTGGGAAGTTGCGGTTGAAACTACTTCGGACATCGGGGTCAAACTCTAGGGCTTCTTCTCCAAATTATTCCCGACGCAGCG
>JAEEVE010000164.1 GCA_016290765.1 Muribaculaceae bacterium | reverse complement strand
GAGATCCTGGCAACAAGGCGATGATGGGACGCGTGGGATCCATGCCATATTGGGCACAGAAGGCCTCGCGGCTAGGCATCGTGGGCAATGCCTCGGTGATCTCCTGCATGGTTGGATTGCCCACATATTCCGCCTGAAAGTTGTGCTGGGCATACCAGTCGGGCTCGAAAGGGAGTATACAATACATCTTGTCGACATATCGTCGGATATCCTTGACACGCCACTGCTTCCACACCCACACCTTGGGCGAGATGAAGTAGTGCACCTTGATGCCTCTGTCATGGGCATAATGCGCCAACTTGAGGTTAAACGATGGGTAGTCGATGAGCACAAGCCTGTCAGGGCACCAAGTGCCAATGGCCTGCTTGGCTGTACGCAGGAATCCCAAGATGGCGGGCAGATGCTTCGCCACCTCGATAAAGCCCATGTAGGCCATGTCGCGGTAGTGTATAATGGGCGCAGTGCCTGCTGCAGCGGCCATGAGGTCGCCACCCAGGAACTGAAACTGCGCCTCGCTGTCGCAGTGCCTTATATCTGCAATCAGACGCGACCCATGTAGGTCGCCCGAAGCTTCACCTGCAATTAAGAAGTATTTCATAGTTGTGTGGCAAAGTTACAAATAATATAATAAAGTGGGAACGGTTTCGTTTTAAATAGAGTTAATAACGAAATATATGACTCGAATCTCATATTTTTTCATGGCATTTGCCGCCTTGTTGCTGCTGGGCACAACGAGCTGCATCGATGATGACTTCTCGACCTCGAAGAGTGATCTGCTCACGTTCTCGACCGACACGGTGGCATTTGACACGGTCATTACCATGCAAGGCAGTGCCACCAAGCAATTCCTGGTCTACAACCGTGGGAAAAAACAGTTGAACATTTCCAAAATCCGCATGGCGGGTGAGGGCAATGGGCACTTTTTCTTGAATGTTGATGGCCAAACAGGTACCGAGTTTCACGATGTGGAAGTACGTGGTGGCGACAGCATCTTCGTGTTTGTGGAGAGCTACCTCGACGAGACAACACAAGACGAGCCAATAGAAATGAAAGACCGCATCCTGTTTGAGACCAATGGCGTGACACAACATGTGACAGTGACAGCCTGGGCCCAGGATGTGATTCGCTTGACAGGCGACACCCTGTGGACCGATACCCACTTCACTGCAAATAAGCCCTATCTGATTTACGACACCTTGTTGGTAGCTCCTGGTGTTAAGCTTACCATGGACGCAGGTACTACCCTACTCTTCCACAAAGGCGCAGCATTGCGTTGCTATGGCACCATCAAGGCCAATGGCACACTCGACGAGCACATCACCCTGCGTGGCGACCGTCTGGACCATGTGGTGGGCGAGATCGGGTTTGACATCATGTCTGGCCAATGGGGTGGAGTCATCTTTGGTCCAGGCAGTGTGGGCAATGAGTTGACATTTGTCGACATGCGTGGCAGCGAAATTGGAATGCATGTAAGCAGCGAGAACACTAATACACTGGCCTTGCGCTTAATTAACTGCCTGTTACACAATAGCAGCAGTTCGGTACTTACCACCTATAACGCATGGATTGAGGCAGAAGGGACCGAATTCAGCGATGCTGCCAGCGGTGTAGTGAACTTTATTGGTGGTAAACTGCGTCTGGTTAATTGTACTTTCACCAACTATTACTTATTTGCCGTCCCAAGTGACCCGATTGTAAACTTCTTCTACGAAGATGGCGGCGTGCCCTTCCCCACAGGATATGTGGACAACTGTATCCTCTACGGCATGGCACAAGAGATCAACATTGGTGACCTGACCGACACCGACCTGTACCTGCGCAACTGCCTGATGAAACTGCCGGGCACCGATGACGATCACTTTATTAATATGGTGTGGGAGGCCGACCCAAAATTCCTCGTGCAACGTGACGACTACATCTTTGACTACCGCCTAGGTAACGAGAGCGACGCCATTGCCCGCGGCAACAGCAGTTACTGCACTACGCGTGCTCGCTATGACCGCTATGGCACCGACCGCCTAGCTGGTGAAGGCTTTGACATAGGCGCATACGCTTGGGTTCCTATTCCCGAATCCATTCGCCGCCGCTGAGCGCAATGCACAATTAACAATTCAGCCTGACAGTTATCTGCCAGGCTGAATTGCTAATTTGGTGCCTTAAAATCTGGTCCTATTAGTCTCGGCGGAAAATGTCACGGGTGTAGACACGATCACGAACGTCGTCGAGAACCGAATCATAGCGATTGGCTATGATGGCCTGTGAGCGCCGTTTAAACTCGTCGAGGTCATTAACCACATGGCTGCCAAAGAAAGTGCTACCATCGGCCAAGGTAGGTTCATAGATGATAACCGTAGCCCCCTTGGCCTTGATGCGCTTCATCACGCCCTGAATGCTAGACTGGCGGAAGTTGTCGCTACCCGTCTTCATTGTCAAGCGGTAGACCCCAATGACGCAGTCATGCTCCTTGCCTGGGTCAAAGTCACCACGATTATAATAATCGTAATAGCCCGCCAAATTGAGCACGCGGTCGGCAATAAAATCCTTGCGTGTGCGGTTGCTTTCGACAATAGCCTGAATGAGATTTTCTGGCACATCGGCATAATTGGCAAGCAGTTGCTTAGTGTCCTTGGGCAAACAATAACCACCATAGCCAAACGAAGGATTATTGTAATGCGAGCCAATGCGCGGGTCTAGGCACACACCTTGTATGATGGACTGTGTGTCAAGCCCCTTAACTTCGGCATAAGTGTCGAGCTCGTTAAAATAACTCACGCGTAGAGCCAAATAGGTGTTGGCAAACAATTTGACCGCCTCGGCCTCAGTGGTGCCGATGATGAGTGTGGGTACATCCCGGTCGATGGCTCCCTCTTGCAAAAGTGCGGCAAACGTATTGGCAGCCTGCACCAGTTCAGGATCATCAAGGTCAGTACCGACAATGATGCGGCTAGGATGCAAATTGTCGTATAGCGCACGACTCTCACGCAAGAACTCGGGCGAGAACAAGATGCGCTTGCACCCCGTACGATTTCGCAATCCTTGGGTATACCCCACGGGGATTGTGCTCTTGATGACCATGATGGCATCGGGATTGCACCGCAAGACCTGATCAATCACCGCCTCAACTGCACTGGTGTCAAAGAAATTGCGCTGCGCATCATAGTTGGTTGGCGCAGCAATGACCACCAGATCGGCGTGGCTGTAGGCTTCCTGCGCATCGAGTGTGGCATGGATGTCCAGGTTGCGCTCAGCCAAGTACTGTTCAATCTCGGTATCGGCGATAGGCGAGACACGGCGATTAATCATGTCGACCTTTTCAGCAACAATGTCGACAGCCTCGACATGATGATGCTGTCCCAACAGACATGCGATGCTCAGTCCCACATACCCCGTTCCTGCAACTGCAATAGTCATCTTGCGCTAAATAATGATAAGCGTTAAACTCTAGCTCTTATTTTTCTTTTTTAAACCCAAGCGCTCGAGCCAAGATTTCTTTTCTGGTTCGTCATCGCTATGATAGCCATAACCATAGCCATAACCGTAGCCATAACCATAGCTGCCATAACCGTAGCCATAACCGTAGCCATAACCATAACTGCCATAGCCATAGTGTTTGTTGTCGATCTTGATATCATTGACCAGAATGGTGGCATTGTGGATCTTGCCTTCGTGGATCATCTTATCTAAGTCATCAAGGTAGCGCTTGTCGACCTTTCCGTCACGGATGACATAGATAGTCATGTCGGTCGAGCGGTTGATAAGTGCAGCGTCAGCAATGATGCTAAAGGGCACCGTGTCGAGGAAAATATAGTCATAACGCTTCTTGAGCTCAGCGATAAGCTGCTTGAAACTTTGGCTCATCAGTAGATTGGTGGGATTAGGCGGAATAGCACCGACACAGATAAAATCAAGGTTATCATGGAAACTGCCATGATGGATGACGTCGTCGAGACTAGTAGCCTTTCCCGAGAGGAAGGTAGTAACACCGATGTTGCTGTCTTGCAGTCCGACATACTCAGAGAAGCGGCCTTTGCGCAAGTCAAGGTCGACTGCCACAACGCGCTTGCCCGAGTGTGCAAACGATAGTGCCAGGTTGACAGCAACGAAACTCTTTCCTTCACCCGACATGGTCGATGTAAATTGTATGACCAGTCCTTCTCCTGGCTTGGGAGTGGCAATATAGTCAATGTTTGAGCGAATAATACGGCATGCCTCGGTGATGCGGTCGTGTCCATTCTCGGTGACCACGATTTCCTGGTCGGCTTGGTGCAACTTCTTGGTCGGAAGTTCGCCAATGATGGGCACATCCATAGCATTTTCGATATCATGACGCGTGTGCACCTTAGTATCAAGCGAATAGTACCAGTAGATGGCGTATAACAACAGTGCTGGAATGAGCAGTCCAAACAAGAGACCCATCATCATGATGCGAGATGGAACGGGTGAGACAGGTCCTGTGCCCGTGGCAGCCTCGATAACCTTTGCGTTGGGCTCAGTGATTGCCAGTTGCAGTGCATTCTCTTCACGCTTGTTGAGCAAGTAGAGGTAAAGTTGCTCCTTAATCTTCTGCTGACGCGACACCTCGGTGATAGCCTTCTCCTGCGATGGCACAGCGATAATTGAGCCTGTTGCTATCGACTGCTGCGTCTGTGCCTGGCTCTGACGTGTGCGCAACGATGCAATGTAATTGTTCAAGCCCTGCATGATGTTGCCCTTGAGTGTGCTTAGTGAGCGCTCAAGCTCAATCATCACAGGGTTCTCACTCGATGAGGTCGTGGCAATTTTTTGGTACTTTAGCATTGCCTCGTTATACTGCTGAATTTGTCCCTCGACGCCCGTACTTGCTATACCGGTGTTCGACGGAATTAATTCGTTGCCCGCCATCCCATTGATATAACTGGCAATATTGCTTGCAAGAGCAATCTGCATATCAACGTCGGCCGTCTTGTCGGCATAACGCAGTCCAGTACTGGCATCGGCATAGATTGCGCGGTTGGCAGCACTCGTCTTGAGAGCAGCCACCTGGCTGTCCACACCACTCAAGTCCTTGGAAAGCGCTTCGACACGCTCGGCAATAAATGCCTCGGTTGAGCGCGCCACCACATTCTTATCATTGATGGCTTCTTGATTATAAGATGCAATAAGTGCATTGAGGATATCAATGGCCTCGTCCTTGTTGTCCCACACCAACGACAAGCGCAGTACGTCACTAACCTTGTCGGCATGTTCGGCAGTGAATGCGCCAACGATTTTGTTAGCCAGTTGATTGGGTGTACTGACGCGGACTATCACATTGTAGTCCTTGTGATTCTCAGTATAGTTCTTGGTCTTTGTGATGGCAATGGGGCCATACTTCGTGGCCACCTTGTTACCAAAGTGAGCCTTCTTCCATCCTCCGTCACCATCCACCTTGAATTCCAAGTCATTGCCCCCCTTAGGCACGACAACCATTGAGAACGACTGAGTGACGTCTCGCAAAGGCGTAATATTGACCGGCGTCGCTCGATATATGTTTATATCGCGCAAATATACATGACCATAGTACTGGACATTGATGCCCAAGTTCTTGACCACACCCTCCATCAGGTCGGGAGACTTAATTTTATAAATCTCATTGGGCATGAATGTGCTAGCATTTGTCATCCCCAGGTCGCTGAACGCCTTGGACTGCGCACCCACATCAGTGTCTTTACTCTTGAGCAAGATTAGTGCCTTGGAGCTATAGAGCATTGGCTGTGATTTGCCATACAAGTAGGCGATACATCCGCACACGATTACCGAAAGCACAAACCAGTACCAGTTGCGTGCACACGCCATAAAGAAAGCTCTAATCGGAATTGATGAGTTTTTTTTCTTGCTCATCCGTGACGTCTGTTTTGATTCCTCGTTTTGTTGCATAATACTAGGTATCTAAAGTGCCGAACAAAACATGAACTGCCGGCTCAATTTCTAATTGTTTCTACCTGAATTTAGCGCTACCTAAACAATGCTTGAGCAAGCTCGATATTGTGCTCGGATTTGCGCAAATTATCTTGTCGCATGACACGTTGGTACACATGACGGTGCAAAGTTACTAAAATATTAAGAATGTAGAATGTAGATTGGAAGATATTTTTCAGTAAAGCACAAAAAAATGCCGTTCCTCGCAAGGAAACGGCATTTTGCTATGATTATTTGGGGATTAATCGATTTCCTCGTCGGCCTCATAGCCACCCATCTCGCGAACCGCGTTCTTGAGCATGGTGTACTGCTGATAGAGGTTGTTGACAGGCTCCTCACCCACGGTGTAGTCATGCATTGGGCTCTTGAGGAAGAAGCTGAGGAAGCGCTGAGTTCCGTAGCGTCCTGCACGGCGTGCCAGGTCGATGAGCAGTGCCAAGTCAAGGCAAAGGGGTGCTGCCAAGATTGAATCACGGCACAAGAAATTGATCTTGATCTGCATGGGATATCCCATCCATCCGAAGATGTCGATGTTGTCCCATCCCTCCTTGTTGTCGTTGCGGGGAGGATAGTAATTGATGCGCACCTTGTGGTAGTAGTCGGTGTAGAGGTCGGGCTGGCACTCGGGCTTGAGAATGGTCTCAAGGGTCGAGAGCTTACTGACTTCCTTGGTACGGAAGTTGGCAGGCTCATCCAGCACAAGTCCGTCACGGTTACCCAGGATGTTGGTTGAGAACCAGCCAGCGAGTCCCAGCATACGCACGCCGATGATGGGTGCGAAACCGCTCTTGACCAGGGTTTGTCCAGTCTTGAAGTCCTTACCTGCGATGGGCATGTGGGTCTTCTCGGCGAGCTCCCACATGGCGGGGATGTCGACAGTAGTATTTGGTGCGCCCATCACAAAGGGTACATCCTCCATCAGTGCAGC
>JAEEVE010000163.1 GCA_016290765.1 Muribaculaceae bacterium | reverse complement strand
CTGGACGACTATTTGCAGCGGTTGGTGAGCCAATATGCCGACGTGGAGTTCACCCTCTATCAGAGCAACCACGAGGGTGACCTCATTGACGAGTTGCAGCGCGTGGGATTCGATGCCAACGGCGTCGTGCTCAACGCCGGCGGCTATACCCACACGTCGGTCGCCATTGCCGATGCCATCGCTGCCATTACCGCGCCTGTGGTCGAGGTGCACATCAGCGACCTCACCCAGCGTGAGCCGTGGCGCCGCCATTCGATGCTCACCGCGGTGTGTGCCACCACCATCATGGGCCACGGCCTGGACGGCTACCGTCAGGCAGTGGAGTACTTGCTTGCGTTATGACTGAAGAGTTAGAAGAATATATCTTGCAGCATATTGATGCCGAGCCTGAGCATCTGGCGCGGCTCGACCGCGACACGCACGTGCGGTTGCTTTATCCCCGCATGTGCTCGGGTCACTTGCAGGGCCGCCTGCTCAAGATGCTGGTGCGCATGATCAACCCGCGGCAAGTGCTGGAACTGGGCACCTATAGCGGCTATGCCACGCAGTGCCTGGCCGAAGGCTTGCTTCGCCCCGATGCCCATGTCGACACCATCGAGATTGACGACGAGCTCGAAGACTTCATCCGCGAGCACCTGGCGCAGTCGCCGGTGGCGAGCCGCATCAGCCTGCACCTGGGCGATGCGGTGCAGATACTGGAACAGTTGCAGTGCCAATATGACTTGATTTATATCGACGCCAACAAGCGCGATTACCTCGCCTACTACGACCTGGCGTTGGCGCATTTGATGCCGGGCGGGTATATCCTTGCCGACAACACCTTGTGGGACGGCAAGGTCACCGATCCTGCCGCACATGACGCGCAAACCCAGGGCATCCGCGCCTTTAACGACCGCGTCGCTGCCGATCCCCGTGTCGAGAAGGTGATCTTGCCGCTGCGAGATGGGTTGACGGTAATCCGTAAGGTTTCCCCGTCCCCCTAGCCTCCTAAAGGGGGAACAAGCAGGGTGTTGATGTGTTTTTTGATGCTATCTGGCCGAAATGCCGACAAAAAGCATTAACTTTGCACGATTTTTTTAATTAGACTAAATTGCAAGCTACAAGACAAGAAAAGATTAATCGTCTGGTTCAGAAAGAGCTGAGCGAGATTTTCCGCCTCGAGACGGCCAAGACCACGGGTGTGCTCATCAGCGTGAGCCATGTGCGTGTGTCGCCCGACCTGAGCGTGGCGCGCGTGCACTTGAGCATCTTCCCCAGTGCTCAGGCCCCCGAGCTGTTGGCCAACATCAACGCCAATGCCACGGCCATCCGCTATGACCTGGCACAGCGCCTGCGCTACCAATTGCGTCGCACGCCTGAGCTGACGTTCTACATCGACGACTCGCTCGACTACATCGAGCACATCGACCAGTTGCTGGGCAAGTGAGCGTCCTGACCAAGATAGCGCTGCGCTACCTGGTGTCGAAGAAGGCCCACAACGCGGTCAACATCATCTCAATCATCTCGACACTGGGTGTGGTGGTCACTACGGCCGCCCTGATTTGTGTGCTCAGTGTGTTCAACGGGTTTCGCGGGCTCATTATGGGCAAACTTGCGCAGCTGGACCCACAAATCGCCATCACGGCGACGCAGGGCAAGGCCATCGAGCAAGCCGACAGTGTGCTGCAAGTGGTCAAGCAGATGCCAGGCGTGGCGGGAGCCATCCCCGTCATCGAGGACCATGCGCTGGCGGTGTTTGCCGATTACCAGATGCCCGTACGCCTGAAAGGCGTGCCCGACAATTACAACCAATTCAATGCCATGGACACCCTCATGGTCGACGGCGACTGGCGGCTGCACGACCAGGTGAGTGCCTACGCCGTGGTGGGCGTGGGGCCAGCGATGATGTTGCACGTCAGGCCGGGCTACCTGCTCATGCTCAACCTCTATGCGCCCAAGCGCCAGGGACGGGTTAACATGGCGAACCCCATGGGGGCGTTTGTCGCCGACTCGCTGTTTGTCTCGGGCGTGTTCCAACTGCAACAGAATGCCTACGATGCCGATCTCATCTTCTTGCCCATCGAGAAGGCTAGGCGGCTGTTTGACTATCCCACACAGGCCACCCAGATCGAGGTGACCCTGCAGCCCGGTGCCGACGAGGCCGCGTTCATGCGCCAGCTGTCGGCCCAGTTGGGCACATCTTATACCATCAAGAACCGCCTGATGCAGCAGGCAGCGGCCTACCGCCTGGTCAATGTTGAGAAATGGATGGCGTTCCTGCTCATGGCGTTCATCCTGCTCATCGCCACGTTCAATGTCATCAGCACACTCTCGCTGCTCATCATCGAGAAGGACGAGAGCATCGGCACTCTACGCAACTTGGGTGCCACCGACCAGCAGATCACGCGCATCTTTGTCATCGAGGGATGGCTCATCGCCTTGGTGGGCGCTGTGCTGGGCGTCGCTCTGGGACTGGCATTGTGCTACGGCCAGCAGCGCTTCGGTTGGCTCACCCTCGGTGTCGAGCCCGACACGCTCATCACCCACGCCTATCCCATCATCGTGCAGTGGACCGACGTGCTCATCGCCTTCGGCCTGGTCGCCCTCATCGGCCTGCTCACCGCCCTGGTCACCTCGCTGACCATGCGCCGCCGCTTGAGGTAAGTTAAGTAGTTAAGTAGTTAAGTAGTTAAAGGGAGTTAAGTAGAACAGCCAGATTGAAACTTTAACCCCTAGAAAGACAGAATTTTGAGTGCAACTGGGGGCTCACCCTTTGATGCTATTAGACTATAAAGACAGAAAGACAAAATCATTTTTTTAAGCAGTTAATTGTGACAGGGGGCAAGCTCTTTGTTTTCATAATTGTTTGGTAACTCCAAATCATTTTCGTAACTTTGCGGTCGCGTAATTACGAATATGTTACTGAAAATACTCTAAGATATGAAAAAGTATAATCGCATCATGTTGGGAAGCGGTGGACGTTTTGCCGACGCTTGTCGTGAGGAAGGGTACATTGGCGCAAATTTCGATTTGCCGTTTGACCTCTCCGATTCGCTTTTTGAGAATTGGCGGGACTTCAATGCCAAATTCATTCCTGTTTGGATGGAGAAACACCCCGATAAGTCGAAGACATCGGCTGGTCTTGCGTGTGGTTTCTTGCATACAATCGCGAAAGACCTAAAAATTGGTGACATAGTATTGTCGCCCTCTGGGAAAGGCTTTTACTATGTGGGAACCATTGCCAGCGATTATTACTATGTCCCAAATACCGAATTGCCCCATCGCAGAAAGGTAGAGTGGATGAACACCGTCATACAACGCAATGATATGTCGCAGAATCTCCGCAATTCCACAGGTTCTATTGGTACTTGCTGCAATGTGACACGCTTTGCCGAGGAGATTGAGGCTCTGTTAGTAGGGAATCCTTTTGTGCCAGAAACGCAGACCACGAAGGCAGAAGAGGTGAAGCAAAAGAGCTTTGACGAGCGGTCACTGCACAAATTGTTCTGCACTTATCTGCGCACACGCAACATTTATGGGAAAACAATCTTCCATGAAAAGACCTCATCCCGAACCGACCATGCTCAAAAATGGGTACATCCCGACATCATAGGAGTGCAGTTTGAGGATTTCGACAACGATGCAACGCTGTCGTTACTCAAAGCCACGGAACCGAAAGAATCAGTACACATCTATTCCTATGAATTAAAAAAGAAGATAGATTCCGACTATCAGTTGAAACAATGCTTCTTCCAAGCATTATCGAACAGTAGTTGGGCTAACTACGGTTATCTGGTAGCATTTGAGATATCTGAAGGATTAGACGAAGAGATGGCGCGTCTGAACAATGCCTTTGGTATTGGCATCATTCAGATGCAAGCCACCGAATCGGTTGTGCTTTATCCCGCAAGAGAAAAGCCATTGGATTACAATACCATCGAAAAGCTTAACAATCTCAATCCCGATTTCCGTTCTTTCATTGAAAAACTGTCTAAGGTAATGTTGGCATCGAAAGATTATACGGCAGATGCACGAAAATCATTCGTTGCCATTTGTGACAAAGTTTTTGACACTGATGAGGCAATAGCCCAGTATTGCAAGGACAACAACATCCCATATTGAAATTGAATCGAAAGAGAAGAGCTTTAGGAAAGAATTGAGTATAAGCATTTATAATGCGCTTATTTCGGATTGCAAATCCTTATACTCGAATGCGGTCGGATTACAAATCCGACCGAACAAGTTTATTCCGTTGTGAAAACATCAAGGGTTTTTGTCTTTATGTCTTTATAGTCTTTATTCTGTCCCTTTAGTTGGTGATGTCGGCGACGATGTATTCTGAGCGGGTGCCGATGCGGTACTTGCCGCCCCAGATGCCTAGGCCTGAGCTGACGTAGTAGCGGGTGTCGCCCTTCTGGCAGAATCCCCAGGCATTCTCGTACATGGCATGTACCATCAGGCTGATGGGCCACACCTGTCCCTCGTGGGTGTGTCCGCTGAGCTGGAAGTCGATGCCGCACAGTTGGGACTCCTCGAGGTGGTAGGGCTGGTGGTCGAGCAGGATGATGAACTTGGTGCGGTCGGCACTGGCCAGCAGTTGCTGGGTGCTCTGGCGGTGCGGGTTGGCGCGGTCGTCGCGTCCCACGATGAGCAGGTCACCCACCATGAGCGTGGAGTCACGTAGCAGGGTGATGCCGGCGCGGCGATAGAAGTCGAGCGAGCGGTCGAGACCGGTGATGTATTCATGGTTGCCCAGGCATGCCACTACGGGCGCCTGGAACTGGTGGAAGTCGGCCGCCATGTCCTCGTCGAGCAGCGGCCGCACATAGCCGTCGATGATGTCGCCTGCCACCAGGATGAGGTCGGGATGCTCGGCGTTGATCATGCTTACCCATCGCCCGAACTCGGCCTTGCGATTGTGGTAGCCCAGATGCAAGTCGCTGAGCATCACCACGCGCACGGGCTTGGAGAGGGCTTTTTGGGTGTGTAGCGACAAGGGTTCCCTGACCTTGTTGTGATAGTGTATGTTGCCGCCGATGAGCAGCGCGGCAATCACCGCCGTGAGGGTGCCGGCGGTCCAGGCGTTGTCGTGCAGCCATTGCTTAGGAACTAAATGCACCAACCGCCCCAGGTCGAGCGCCACAAACGCCAACAATAGATAGAGGAACACAATGAGCCACGAGGTGCTCACGTCGTAGGCTGCCGAGGCCACGCCCAGCGGCATGCGGTCGAAGGCGCCCATGATTCCGACGAGCATCATGACCAGGGCCGCGGTCATCAACGCCACCACGCACCACTTTGCCCACACGGGCAGCGGCAGCACCTGGTAGACGTGCCACAGTACATAGACATGCGCCGCCAACGGCAAAAGCATAAAAAGGAAGAATCCAAATTTCATAGCGCTCAAGTGCAGTTGCCTATGGCTTAACTCCTTAACTCCTTAACTTCTTAACTCCTTATTTTACACGCTCACCACTCCCTTGATGGCGGGCCAGGGGTCGTAGCCCTCGAGGGTGAAGTCTTCGTACTGGTAGTCGAAGATGTCTTTCACTTTGGGGTTCAGCGTCATGCGGGGCAAGGGACGCGGGGTGCGGGTCAACTGCTCACGCACCTGGTCGAAGTGGTTGGTGTAGATGTGCGCGTCGCCAAACGAGTGGATAAACTCTCCTGGCTCCAAGCCTGTCACGTGCGCCACCATCATGAGTAACAGGGCATAAGAGGCGATGTTGAAGGGCACGCCCAGAAAGAGGTCGGCGCTGCGCTGGTACAGTTGCAGGCTCAGCCGCCCGTCGGCGACATAGAACTGGAACATCGTGTGGCAGGGTGGCAGCGCCATGTTGCCTACCTCGGCCACGTTCCAGGCGCTCACCAGCAGTCGGCGCGAGTCGGGGTTGTGGCGTATTTGCTCCACCACTTGCGCAATCTGGTCGATGGTGCCACCGTTGTAGTCGGGCCATGAGCGCCACTGATGGCCATACACCGGACCCAACTCGCCATTCTCATCTGCCCACTCGTTCCATATCCTCACACCGTGTTCCTGCAGATAGTGCACGTTGGTGTCGCCCTTGAGAAACCACAGCAACTCGTAGATAATCGATTTCAGGTGTAGCTTCTTGGTTGTCAGGAGCGGGAATCCGTCGTCGAGATTAAAGCGCATCTGGTTGCCGAACACACTCAGTGTGCCCGTTCCCGTGCGGTCTTCCTTCTTCACTCCCTCTTTCAGTATGCGGTCGAGTAAATCGAGATATTGCTTCATAATTCTGTTGTCGTTATATGTTTATTATTTTGTCGTATTCGTCGGGTGTGTGACTGCTTCTTATCTTCCATTCCTGCGGATAGAGATTGTTGGCGCGGTTGCCTATATTCTTCATGAATCCGAGCACCGCTCCGTTGAATCTTACCGCGACAAAACCCTTCTCGGTGTAGTCGGGTAGGGTGATGTTCTCTTTCCTCAGATATGCGACAGCCTGTTGATAGTCGATATCGACAGTCGGGAAAGCATCCCTTCGTATTGCTATTGATAATGCCAGAGAGTGGTCTGGGATGATGTCCTTACCTTTTATGGTGCCCACAGTCAGTCCGGCAGTAACTATTCTCGTGCCTTGCCGTAGCAGCATATATGTGTCAACGTGTCGGCGTGGTATGGCGGTAATCCGGGTATTGTCGTCAATAAAACAGTAGCTGTCGGCGTTTTCCACCCATTTACAGCATACTCCGTTGTATTCCTTCCGTGTTGCCTTCTCCTTCTTCGCCTTCTTTCCGTTCACCTCGCCAGAGCGTTTCCTCACCACTGCCATGAACAGTCCTTCGCCTCGGGTGAATCCAGGAATGAATCTATATACGGGTTCTGCGAAGCCTGCAAGCAGTGACCCTGTTATCTGCCAGTGCTTCTCAGTATCGCCAGGCAGCACCTCGGCATC
>JAEEVE010000162.1 GCA_016290765.1 Muribaculaceae bacterium | reverse complement strand
GAAGTGTCGACTGCTATAATAGAACCCAGGAACCATCGAAGACCATCATTTCAGTGACGTGCCGCGCCTGCTGCCTCACGATGCCATGCTCATCTACAACAACACGCGCGTGATCAACGCCCGTTTGCGTTTCCGCAAGGAAACGGGCTCGCTCATCGAGATATTCTGCCTCGAGCCCGAAGCACCCCGCGACTACCAACTCATCTTCCAGACCACTGCGCACTGCTCGTGGAACTGCTTGGTGGGCAACAGCAAGCGTTGGAAACAAGGCGAGTTGCGGCAGGTGGTCGAGGTTGATGGACTTACGGTTACCCTGCGGGCTACACGTGGCGAACGCCGTGGCAATGCCTGGGTCGTCGATTTTGACTGGGATGGCGACGTTACATTCGCGTCGGTGCTTGATGCTGTGGGCGTGATTCCTATTCCGCCCTACTTGAATCGCGAAACCGAGGCCAGCGATGCCACAGATTATCAGACGGTATATAGCCACATCGATGGCAGTGTAGCGGCACCGACGGCAGGGCTGCACTTTACTGACGAGCTGCTGGCCGAGTGCGACGACCGTGGCATCGCGCGCCGCGAGCTTACCCTCCATGTGGGTGCGGGCACCTTTCAGCCAGTCAAGAGCGAGCACATTGGTGAGCATGACATGCACATCGAGGTGTTTGCCGTGCCACGCAGCTTGCTGGTCGAGCTGAAAGAGGCAAAGAGACCCGTTGTGGCAGTGGGCACAACTTCGGTGCGCACCCTCGAGAGCCTTTATTATGTGGGGCAGATTCTTGCCAAGAACCCCGAGGCTACTGGCGATCAACTCACCGTGCGGCAATGGATGCCCTATACCACACCTTGCCACATTACCACGGCCGAGGCACTTCAGCACATCATTGACCATCTGGACCGCACGGGGGCGCAGACCTATCTGGGGGCCACCCAATTGATGATTGCCCCAGGATTTCAGTATCGCATCATCCAGGGGATGATTACCAACTTCCACCAGCCCCAGTCCACCTTGCTCCTATTGGTGTCGGCATTTGTTGGACAGGATCAGTGGAGGCCCATGTATGATCACGCATTGTCGGCCGATTATCGGTTTCTCAGCTACGGCGATGGGTCGTTGTTGATGCGGTAATGGTCGGTAAAAAAGGGTGTTTCGTCTAGAAATGTCACGAATTGCTCCTCACCGCGTTAAACGGGCACACTCTTTGCTTGTCTAACCAGTACAAGGCCACGAGAGTGAGCAAGTTGTTGAATTATCAATTAAAAAATATAGCGTTATGAAAACTACAGTACGCAACATCATGATGAGCTTGGTGCTCGTGGGAGGCATGATTCTTTCTGTTCCCGGCATGGCTCAACCCTCATCCAACAGGCATCGCGGCAGTGAACGTCCGCAGGTGTCGCGTTCCAGCGATCGTTCGTCGGTGTCGCGTTCCAGCGATCGTCCGCAGGTGTCGCGCTCCAGCGATCGCTCGGCAGTAAGCCGCAGCGAGAGCCGTCCGCAAGTGACCCGCAGCTCAAGCGACATTCGCTCGTCGCAGGGCAGCGTGCGCAGCCGTGCCAACGAAACTAGCCGTCAATCTGTCGCTACACCCATGCGCCCTGAGCCCCGCAAGGCCGAGACCCCGTCGGTGCAGACTCGCACAGCTGTTGATCGCAACCGTGGTGGCAGTGTGACAACCGACCGTGGTGGCAATGATCATGGCAACCGTGGCGGTAACGTCACGCCCAGCACCCGTGGTGGCGACAACACTCGCGGTACCGTGGGCACGGTGCGTACAGGTCGTGACCGTCCGTCAAACCTGATGAAAGACAAGGACGATAACCGCGTCACGTCGCCCACCACTCGCCTGGAAGAGAACGGCAACCGTGGCAACGGCAACCACAACGGCAACATGGGTAACGACCGTGGTGGACGTGGCAACGGCAATCACAATGGCAACATGGGCAATGACCGTGGTGGACGTGGTAACGACCGTGGTGGACGTGGCAGTGATCGCAATGGACGACATGACAACGACCGCGGGCATGATGGTGGCAACCACCATGGCTATGGTCCCAGCGATCGTGGCGGACACAGCCGACCCTATAACTACAATGACCACCCGCACCGCGACCACTTCAGCTGGAGCCACTCGCACCACAACTGGAGCCGTCCGTTGCCACCGCCTCCTCGTCCCTATCGTCCCGCGCCTCTGCGCTATTACCGTCCGGTGATTCCTGCACATTATCGCCCCTACTACGGCGCTCCGGTTATCGACCGCATCTTGGGTCTGATGTTCGGAACCTACTACGACATGTCGCTCGATTACCTCTACACCAACGGGTACTACATCGACGGTTATCAGGACAACATCATCTATCTGCGCGACGTGCGCATGCTCAACCTCCTCTGGCCCGATGTGATGCTCAGTTATGACGGCGGTCGCCTGGCTAATGCGCAGTTCGTCTATGCCACCACCTATCGTGACCGTGCACGCTACAACCGCCTCTATCACGACCTGAGCGCTGTCTATGGACCTCCCATCAGTGTTGAGAGCGGTATGGCAACCTGGTTTGGAGGCAATACCACCGGCTACGTCACCCTGAGTATGGGAACCGACTACGGCCGCTACTATACAACCCTCTCCATCGGCTATTGAATGTCAGGAGAAACAAGAACTGAGAAGCGAGAAGCAAGCCTCAACTTGCCTCTCGCTTCTTTTCTTTCTACCACTCGGTCTGCTCGTGAAACGGTCTTATTTTAGTGTCTTTGCCCACTCGCCGGGTTTGGCGAGGAGTTCCGCGACCTTGTCGAGGGTGTCGTCGTGCCGCGCTTCATACTCGCTCTCACCACTCTGGTAGTAGTAGCGCGATAGCAGTTCCTGTGCCAGCAGGCGCGAGATTTCCTTGCGGTTGTTGTCCAGATCATGGCTCAAGTCGTGTTTGAGCAGTTTTTCCAGTTGCTCGAATGCGGCCTTGGTGCTGTCGTTCATGTAGCCCTCGACCTTCGCCACCTTCTGCAAGTTCTCCAAGCCTTGCTCACACACTTTGTCGTACTGGAACTTCTCGGGGTCGATGAACGCCTTGAACTCGTTGAAGATTTCGTCGGTTACCTCAAACTCACTGGGTCGCGGAAGGGTGGGATGCTCGGCTTGGTAGCGCGTGGCGAAGTCGAACGCCCAGTTGTCACGCACGATGTTATAGACCAGGCGGTTCACTTCGGGATAATCGACCTTGATGTCGGGGGTGATGCCGCCACCCTCGCGCACCTCGCGGCCATGGGCGGTGTGGAAGATGCGTGCCGTCGAGTCGGTCGTAGTGCGTTGGAAAGTGCCGTCGGCATTGCGGTGCGAGTAGTCCACCTCTTGAATAAGGCGCCCGCTGGGGATGTAGTACTTTGCCACTGTCACCTTGAGGATACCGTCAAATGGTAGTGGGCGTGTGGTCTGCACAAGTCCCTTGCCGTAGGAGCGCGACCCGAAGATGACTGCGCGGTCAAGATCCTGCAGAGCGCCCGCAGTGATCTCGCTTGACGACGCACTGCCGCCGTCGATGAGCACTGCCAGTGGCATCTTGGTGTCGATGGGCTCCTGTGTGGTCTTGTATACCTTCTCGCTTGCCTTGTCACGCCCGCGTGTGGTGAGCACGGTGGTTCCCTTGGGCACAAAATGACCCACTATTTGCACGGCACTTTCCATCAAGCCACCACCGTTTCCACGCAGGTCTAGCACCAACGCCTTGACGGCGGGGTTATTCTTCAATTCGAGCACGGCGTCCTTGACTTGCTGGGCCGAGTGCTCGTTGTAGGTCGTGAGACTGATGTAGCCCAGGTTGCCATTGACTAGGCCATAGTAGGGCACAGGATCCATTTTGATGTTCTCGCGCTTGATGACGAAGGTCTTTATGCTGTCCTCGTCATAGGGGCGCACTACCTGGACCGTAACCATAGTGTTTGCTTGGCCTTTGAGGTGGCGGCTCACGCTGTCGCTGCTCCAGCCTGTCACGTCGATGCCGTCAATGCTCTTGAAGCGGTCGCCCGAGCGCAGGCCGGCCTTTGCCGCCGGACTGTCCTTGTAGGGGCCGCTGACATATACGCCTGGCTTGTCGCCCTTGCGCTCCTGGATATACGAGCCGATGCCGCCGTATTGCCCCGTGCTGATGACCATGAAGTCATCCTGGCTCTTGGCAGGGATGTACTCGGTGTAGGGGTCGATGTCATCGAGCATCGCGGTGATGGCGGTCTCGATCGACTTCTCGGCATCGATGGTGTCGACATAGAACGTGTTCAGTTCCTTGTACACGGTGTTGAAGATGTCTAGGTTGCGCGCAATAGCAGCACCCGAGTTATCCTTCTTCTCATCGGCCAGCACCGACGGAATAATTAATGCCGCGCATAGTATGACGGCAGCAAATATGTGGAAATTTCTTTTCATTGCAGAATGATGTTTTTTGTTTGAACTTGCGAAGTTACTACAAATTGCCCAAACCGATGCTAAAACATGGTGTTTTTATCATTTTTTTGAGATTTTGGGGCACGATATTTGCTTTTGTGAAAACAAACCGCTATATTTGCGAAAAATTTTGAACACATCAAATTATTAGTTTATGAAAAGAATTATAGCAATATTTGCTTTACTGGCGGCCGTACTGGGCGCATGGGCAATGAGCGAGGAAGCGCAAAATCGCGCTGTGTGGAACGCGCTCGACGACATCCTGGTGGAGGAACCGGGGAACACGGCCTATATGTACTACTACAAGCAGGATATGGACGGTGACGGCATCGACGACCTGGTGATTATGAACGACACCAAGGCCACCAAGCGTGTCTTCCGAGCCTACTCGGTGGGGCGTAACATGGCCCCCATCACCATGACGGCTGACTTGTGTAAGAAACTGGAGAGTAGCCCCCATGCCATTCAGTATATTGACATGAGTTGGAGTGAGCCCAAGGACGATGTCACACTGAAGGAACCGCCCATCTTCATCAGTGACATGGAGAAAGCAAAAAACGAGTTCGTGGGATGGCGCGACTTGGTATGTGACCCAGGCACCCTCTACACTCACATGGTGTTTAAGCCCCATGTCAACGAAATCCGCTTTGTGCGCGATGACCGCATCTTCAGTTCGCTCGACGGCGACACTCTGTGGCAAGATGTGCGAAAGTTCAAACTCAAAGACCCGAAGGTGGTGGCCAAGATGTTCCGCGGCTACGGCGATGGCGTGGCAGTGCCAGTGGCGGTGACGCGCAACTTCCTCACCACCCACGAGCCTCTGCAGTTCAGCCGCTGGCTCACCCCCGAGCCCAAGCGTGCCATGGACCGTTCCATCCACCAAATCGTGATTGACCACTATGGCAAGCAGTACCGCGTGGAGCGCTCGCAGTGGCTCGCCACGCTCCCCACTGAGGTGGGCAACCGCGACTACTACCTGGTGCTGCTCGTCGCGCCACAAAAGGCTATCTTCGGTGTCGTCTGCATTGGCGAGGGCACCGTCGCGTCGGCGGTCGAGCTTTGCACCGACGAGAAGGAGGGCGACGCGACCTTCAGCCGCGACCTCAGCGACATGAACATGCTCGAAGCATCCAACGTCGAAGACCTCTTTGACGAGCACGGCCCTGAAATCATGTGCATCATGCAGACCCCCGTGGGACTGGAACTCTATGTGCGCTGGGCATCGATGGAGGGCACCCACTACAGCATTTGGCGCGAGGTGGGCACCCGCATGGTCAACATCATCGACGAGTATCATTACTGGATGTTCGGATAAGAAAAAATTGCGCAAGGCGAAAATAATGCCATGCTTGCATGAGCATTATTGAGGCGCAGCCAATTTTATCAAAAAATTGCCCTGAAAAGCGATTTTTTCTCGAAAAAATTTTGTCAGTTCAAAAAACCATTGTAATTTTGCACCGCAATTCCCGAAAGGGGGTGCAAACTTGCCTCAATAGCTCAGTTGGTTAGAGCACATGACTGTTAATCATGGGGTCGTTGGTTCAAGTCCATCTTGAGGCGCATATACTGCTTCAATAGCTCAGTTGGTTAGAGCACATGACTGTTAATCATGGGGTCGTTGGTTCAAGTCCATCTTGAAGCGCACAAGGGAGGTTACCGAATGGTACCTCCCTTGATTTTTTTGCCCCAAGCGTTTAACCTGTCGCAGCTCAGCGTGCGGCGCCGTAGGCATTGCCACTCGACACAACGCTGTTAAGGAACTATATATCTATTGTCCCCATTTTGTTTTTCGGCATGAATTGGGTTTTAATGATGAGGAGCAACGTCACCGAAGGTGACAATTTGAATAACCGGGGGTGGAGCGTCTGCGACACCTCCGGTATGTGGCCACACTGACTACCTCGCTGAAAGCGAGCACCTTGCTACAACTACCAGGATTATCTAAATGCTCGCTTTCAGCGAGGGTGAGAGTCTGCATACTGTCCGAGGGTGTCGCAAGCTCCACCCCCGGTTACTCAACTCAGTCGCTTTCAGCGACAAAGCCGTCCTGGGGGACAACTTGTATATAGTTCCCAATTTTTAAGTAAATTCTCGCCGTAAGGCGATAAAAAAGTTGCGAGGCAGAACACCTCCCCTAACTTTGAAGTGCACCCCCACACTATTGTATATTCATCCGATCGGCACTTCGGGACCAAGGGCCAAAAAATGGCCAAAATTGAGCTGAAAACCGGTTTTGGGCAATCTGCAAAATCGTTTGGGCAAAAATATTTTTTCAACTTGTTGGTTATGTGGTCATTGTAAAAGCATTTGGGCATGGAAATATTTGGACGGGAATAGAGTGTGGTGTAACTTTGTACTATAGATCATTCGTTTGAATTTCAATATTAATTTAATAACCTTCAATATTTATGATAGCAGCATTAAATAAGATGAGTACTAGACAACAGTATTTTGTCACTCAATTATTCTGACGGTTACAATTGTTTTACTAACTTTGCCCAAGACTCTTAAAGATATGAAAAGGATTCCAATACTTGCTTTCACGTTATTGTGTCTTTGCTTCTGTAGTTGTAGCAA
>JAEEVE010000161.1 GCA_016290765.1 Muribaculaceae bacterium | reverse complement strand
CTATCGTTGTGTAGCGGGTATCATAGGCTTTGCCATGCTGATGTACTTCAAAGAAACCTTTGCCCCGTTGCGTCGCAGCATATCTGACAGTAAGGGCATAACTGCAGCCGTGGCGACCACCATCTTTGGCCCCTTTGTCGGCGTGGGGTTCTCGCTCATGGCAGTGCAATACACTGCGGCGGGCATCGCCAGCACACTCATGGCATTGACACCCATCATCATCATCCTGCCCGCCTGGTGGCTCTTCAAGCAACCCATCACAGCGCGCAGCGTCTTGGGTGCCATCATCTCGGTGATAGGTGTCTCCCTCTTCTTCCTATTATAATCTGTGCCCTAGGCGATAATTGTGCATTGTGCATTATGCATTGTGCATTGAAGTAATTGGCATCCTCACCCACAGCCAGCGGGGAATCATGCTCCATGCTGCCACCAGCAAGCGGTAACGCCAGTCGATGGTGATGACCGAGCGGTTGCGCGCGATGCCTCGCACGATGCTCTGAGCTACACACTTGGGATCCAGTTGTAGCGGGTAATGATTTCCGTCGGCAATCAGTGGTGTGCGCACAAATCCCGGACGGATGTCGTGCAGATGGATGTGCCGCAACCCGCGTATGCTGCATAGCTGCGACAAGCATTCCATGTAATGGCTCACAAAACGCTTCGTGGCCGAGTAGGCTGGGGCAGCGCCCAGGCCCTTGGTGCGAGCGATGCTGCTGATGACCGCGATGTGGCCCTCCAGTTCACGTGAGGCAAAGTACTGGTAAGCAGTATCAACCAAGCGGGTAAACCCAAGCGCGTTGGTTGAGACTGTTGACAACTCTTTCTTTAAGTCTAGATCGGGGTTCTGATACCCTATGCCAGAGCTGTGGAAATATAGGTCAATGCCACCCAGACGGTCGATAAATCCTAGCAATTGCTCGCCAGCAGTCTCATCGGTGACGTCGATGCGCTCAACAGCAACCACACCGTCAATCTCAGCCTGCAATTGTTCCAGTACTTCCATTCGACGCCCGGCCACACCCACTTGCCAACCTTGGCGGCACAACTCACGCACCACCTCCAGTCCAATTCCCGACGTGCCACCCATCACCACGGCACGACGCTTACTCTTGTCTTTTCCCATTTTCGATCTACTTCCGATTAAGGCTCAAAGGTAGCTTTTTTTAGTGTTTTGGCAAAATAATCAGCCAAAACTAAGTCTAAAAACTAGTTTTTTACTACCTTTGCAATAAGTTATTCTAAAAAGAACTGATATGAAACATCTCATCTCACTGATGGTTCTGATGCTGGCATGTCTGTCTATGCCTTGTGTCGCCAATAATGACAATATTGAGCGCGAGCAAGTGCTCAAAGGAAAAATCGGGCGCTATCCGGTAGTGATGCATATTGATCTTGATGCTTTCGAAGTGGGGGAACAAGTAGGATACTACACCTATGACTCAATGCCCAACAAGCAGTTCAAGCTTGTTATCAAGGAGATGGTGGCCGTTAACGCTTCAGGAAGCATGAAGGTTGTCATGTACGAGTACACCAGCAGTGGTGTCCATTCGGGCACCTTCGACGGACAGTATGAATGCCGAGGCGACTACTACGAGGGCACCTTTACCAACAGCAAGGGCAAGAAGTTCAAGTTCGTGCTGCAATGAACCTACACTGGCAATAAATAAGTATTGGGTGCGTTAATATGTTATATGGTACCTAACAAGAAACAGGGCGTGCGGCTGGCATCGATGGTGATGGCGGTCGTGCTGTTGGTGGTTGTTGCGTCGTGCTCGACCACCAAGGATAATAATTTGGCTTATTTCAAGAACTTACCAACCTCAGTCACAGGCCAATTGCCACAGGCGGCTCCTGCCGATGTGCGACTCCAGGTCGATGACGAAATCACCATCACAGTGTCGTCAAGCGCACCCGAGGCGACGGCAATCTTCAATGCACCGCTTGCCAATAGCAGTGTGCGAGGCGACGCGACCGTGCAAGGTAACCCGCGCTTGATGAGTCACATCGTGGACCGAGATGGCAACATCGAAATGCCTGTTATAGGCAAAATCAATGTCCTCGGAAAGACGACCGACGAGGTCGCTCAGATGATTCGCGACCGCGTGGCGACCACCGTGCGTGACCCATATGTCAATGTCCAGCTGATGAGTTTCTATGTCAACGTTATGGGCGAGGTCAAGGAACCGCAGCGCATCAAGGTTGACAAGCAGCGATTCTCGGTGCTCGACGCGCTCGCAGCTTGTGGTGACCTCACCGAGTATGGACAGCGCGACGGTGTGGTCGTCATACGCAACGATGGCACACAGACCACCTACCACCAACTCAACTTGGCTGATACGGGCATTTTCAGTTCGCCCTACTTTTACTTGCAGCAGAACGATGTGGTATACGTTGCTCCCAACAAGATACGCATCGACAACTCAAAGTACAACCAGCACAATGCTTTCAAGCTTTCGGTAATTAGCACCGTTGTCAGCGCCGTCAGTGTCGTCGCGTCGCTTGTAATCGCCCTGGCAGTTAAGTAGTTTTTTTAGTCCTCTAAGCCCTCTAAGGCCTCCCATTCTTCCCAGCATGGAAAAGAAACAACCCGTCATAGATTTTGCCGCAATGCTGCAACGTTACAAGCGATATTGGTGGCTCTTTGCCCTCTCGCTTGCTGCGTGCATCGCCCTGGCGGTGATGTACCTCAAGATTGTCAAACCCGTCTATTTGGTACAGTCCATTGTCTTGGTTGACCCCGAGGACAACAGCAAGCCTGGTGCATCGTCTATGGGCAGCTCGTTGCTCAAGACCATCGCTTTGGGCGGTGGGTCACGTGTCGAGGACGAGATTGTTGTCATGGGCTCGCAGCAACTGCGCATGCAGATGGTCAAGGAACTCAAACTCAACCGTGCCTATATCGAGAGGAAGAGTTTTTTCAACCGGGTGGACCACTACAACGATTCACCCATCGAGATTGATGCTCCCGATGCCCTCTTCGACACGTTGGCAACAAGCTTTCAGTTTAAGATTAAGACGACGGCCAATGGAAAAGCCAACATCAAGGTCAAGAAAGGGCGTTTTAAGACCCTGGCCGAGGCAACCGACGTCACGTTGCCAGTGAATGTGAAGACACCTTACGGCATCTTCAACGTCAAGAAGACCGCTAACTACAAGCCCAACCAGGAGTATAACATCACTGCAAACGTCATTGGAAACATCCCCAAGGCCGAGGCGCTCAGCAAGAGCATGGTCGCCGAACTGCTGCGACGCAAAGCCAACGCCATCGACCTGAACACACGTGAGACCAATATTCAGCGTGGGCGGGATATGCTCAATACGATCATCCGACTCTACAACGAACGAGGCCAGAACGAGAAAGACCAGCAGGCAATCAACACCGCCAAGTTCATCGATGACCGACTCGATCTGGTCTACCGAAACCTCATGGGCAGTGAAGCTGAGATTGAGGCTTATAAACGTGCACACAAACTCGTTGACCCTGAACTCCAGGCTAAGAGCGTCATTGGGCGTCAGGACATGGCCGAGCAAGCCATTATCAACCTCGAGGCGCGATACCGCATCGTGAGCATGATCAAGGACTTTGTCAACGACCCGGCCAACGCACATTCGTTCATCCCATTCAGTGCCGACTCGACTGCTGCATCAAGTGCTATCTCGGCTTACAACAACCTTATCATGCAGCGCATGAAGCTTGAGAACTCGGCCCTTAACGACAACCCATCGATGCAGCGGCTCGACGGGCAAATCGATGCGATGCGGGCTAATGTCGTCAATGGTGTGGACAATACGCTCAGGGCACTGCGAGTGCAGTTGGCAAAGGCTGGAAGCGTTAGCGGCAGTGCTAGCGGAGCTATGCGGACGATGCCCACAACCGAGCGACAGACGCGTGAGCTATACCGCCAACAAGGTATACAGAACGAGATTTACACCTTCCTGTTGCAGAAACGGGAGGAGAATGCACTGGTACTTGCTGCCACCACTCCCAAGGGCAAGGTGGTTGATGAGCCATATGGAAAGAGCGAGCCGTTGGCGCCCAACAAACCGTTGGTGTGTCTGCTAGCACTGCTTGCAGCACTGCTCCTGCCTATGATTCTGCTCGCGATCAAGAGCATGCTGACTAATAAGTTTGCCTCGACCGATGAACTGGAACAACTCACCTCGCTGCCGGTCATCGGACACATTCACCACAACCGCCATGACACCGACCTGGTTGTGCAGGATGGACGCAACTGGAGCATCGTCGAACTCTTCCGATATGTGCGCAACAATGTGCAGTTTATGATGCCCGATGCCAGTGACAAGGTGGTGCTGGTCACTTCTAGCATCAGTGGCGAAGGCAAGTCGTTTGTCAGCCTGAACCTAGCGGCAGCATTTGCCCTGCTGGGCAAGCGTGTGGTACTGGTGGGTATGGACATCCGCAAGCCCCAACTGGCTCAGATGCTCAATCTGCACAAAACGCCAGGAGTGACAGCATTCTTGGCTAAGGGTGAAACCCCCTTAGAGCAACTTACCCAACCAGTGGCTGATGTCGAGGGACTAGAGGTGATAGTGGGGGGTACTGTGCCGCCCAATCCCGCCGAGCTCCTGTTGGGCAAGCGTACACAGATGCTCTTTGACCAACTCCGAGACATCTATGACATTATCGTGGTTGACTCGGCACCCATCGCCATGGTCAGTGACACGTTCTCACTTACGCGCTTTGCCGACGTCACCGTCGCTGTCACACGCGCCAACCACACGCATCGCGACATGGTCAAGCTCATCGACCGTATGGTTGATGAGGGTAGGCTGAAGAATGTGGGGCTGGTGGTCAACGACACCAAGCCCAGCCAGGACAACGGGTATGGCTATGGCTACGGAGCGACCGACGAGTGACAAGAAACGCTACGTCTGTCAACTGACGTTGTGGGCGGTGTTCTGGGTTTGGGGAACCTATGGCTTCCTTGCCGATGATGTGTTTCGCCAGTTACAGCCCATGCGGTCCATGCTCATGTTGGCGCTCGATGCTATCATCGCGCTCATGGCTTGTATCGTGGTACGACGACTGTGGGCATGGGGGTGCATCGCTCTTTTCATGGCGCTATCGTGGCTGTGTACCTGTGTCTTCAACCCCGAGTCAACACTGTTTTGGGTCAATGGCTTGCGTGAGTTCGTAGGGCTGCTCATGGTCTATCCCGTCGTGCTTTTCATCATAGAAGAGGAGCGCAGCCGTGAACGATTTCTCGATACCTTCGACCGACAAGGACTCTATTTTATCATGGTGCAGGGCTTCTGCATCATTGTCCAGTGGTTTATGTATGGTGCTGGCGACTTGGTGGGAGGTGGTTTCGGTCACTATTTCTCGGGGCAGACTTCAGTGACCATCTATCTCATCTCGTTCGCCCTCATCCGTCGACGCATCGACAACGAGCACTTTATCCAAAGCCTTAACGAGAACAAGATCTACATCATCCTGTTGTTGCCCACCTTCCTCAACGAGACTAAGGTGAGTTTTGTCATGCTTGCCTTGTATTTCCTCTTGCTGGCGCCCGTCGACCGGAAGTTGCTCATGAGACTGATGGTTATCATCCCATTGTTGGCCATGCTCACCACTGTTGGTCTAGGGGTGTATAACTACACCACGCAGCTTAGCCAGAGTGGCACGAACTTTAATTCGCTTGAGGATGCCGTGGCCTATTTTGTACTTGATGACCTGGAAAAGGTCGAGGGTGACGCTCGCTGGAACATCGAGAACAACCGTGGACGCGCCGATGTGCCTCGAATCTCCAAGCTGATGTATCTGGCCGTGCTCAATGAGCAAGAGCCAGGTCATGTTGTCACAGGTTTCGGAATAGGGCAGTTCAAGGGCGGTACGCAGTTGGCTCAGTCCGATTTCGCTCGCGAGTACGATTGGCTCCTCATGGGTTCTGTGCCATACGTCTTCCACCTCTACATCCAGTTGGGTCTCCTTGGGTTGGTGCTATTTGTTTGCTACGCCATCTTCATCGCAAGGAAATACCCACTAGGTGCTCACCGCGACGTGAACCTCCAACTGATGCTTCTGGCGGTGGCGCTGCTCGTCTGCCTCTACAACGACATGTTCCGCAACCTTGCTTTCTGCATCGTCTTCTTCACCCTCCTTGCCACCTCATGGATGAGTGATGAAGAAAAAAACTTACAATAATCTCTAAACTCTAAACTCTAAACTATAAACTATAAACTCCTCCTCTGGTCTCTGACCGAGCGCTTCGGAGCAAGCGCCGTGTCGTTGGTGGGCAACATTTTGCTTGCCGCCTTGCTTACGCCCGATGATTTCGGTCTGGTGGCGATGCTCGGCATCTTCACCTCGCTCGTTTATGCCCTCATTGACTGCGGCATGAGCGATGCCCTCTTGCGAGAACCGGCACCATCACGGCGCGACTTCAACACCTTGTTCTTCTTCAACGTGTCGGTGGGCATTACCATCGCGTTGCTCTTCTTTGCGTGTTCGCATGTGGTGGCGTGGCTCTTTGGACGCGACGAGCTGCAGCCAGTCATGGCGGTACTCGGCCTTGGGGCGGTGTTCAGTTCACTGGCAATTGCCCAGGCCACGCACTTGCGTAGCCAGCTGCAGTTTCGGAGGCTCGCGCTCATTAATATGGGTGCCATCGTGTTGGCACTGGCGGTGGCACTGATCATGGCGTGGCAAGGCATGCGCTACTGGGCGCTAGTCGAGCTTCAAGTGGGTTTCTCTGCCTTCTACTGGCTGTTTTTGGTTGTCGTTTCACGATGGCAACTGCGTTGGGAGTTTGACACAGTGCGCTTTAGGCAGTTGTGGCGCTTCGGTGTCAACCTTTTGGTCTCGACGATGGTTGTCCAGTTTTCGCAAAACATCGTCGCAGCGGTACTAGGGCGCTTCTATAGCGCCTCGCAAGCAGGTTACATGGGGCAGGCGCAAAAACTCCAGCAGGCACCTGTTGCTGCCCTTGAGGGGGGCATCAGTAATGTCACCTATGCAAGCATCGCCAAGGAGACTCACCCCGATCGCCAG
>JAEEVE010000010.1 GCA_016290765.1 Muribaculaceae bacterium | reverse complement strand
GGGGGCACCTGACGTTTGGTCGTGGCAGTACTGGAAGGAGTGTTTGCCAGCGCTGCCTGCCACTTTCGTGCTGGCACTGGTCCCTACCGTCATCGTGATTGCCATTGTCGAGGTCTTCCGCTTTACACCAAGGTCGAACAAAAATTTTTGCCCAAAATAATCGTTTGTTTGTCAAAAAACGATTACCTTTGCCTACAATCTTTAAAAAAACACACTAACTACATGAAAAAGATGCTGATTTTCAAGACGATTTTGTGGCTGGGCGTGGCTTGCCTGGCACTGATTGCGGTGTGCGACATCGCAGTGCGTGCGACTGCGCATGGCCGGACGTATGACAACGTGGAGGATATCCCGCACAATCGCGTGGGGCTGTTGCTGGGCACGAGTTCCATTACGCCACGAGGGACACACAATTTCTACTACACTTTCCGCATCAATGCCGCTGCCGAACTGTTCCATGCGGGCAAGGTGGATTATATCCTAGTGAGCGGTGACAACCACTCTAAACTATATGACGAGCCGACGATGATGCGCGACTCGCTGGTGCTGCATGGCGTGCCAGCCGACCGCATTGTGCTGGACTATGCAGGATTCCGCACGCTCGACTCGGTTGTACGCGCGAAAGAGGTGTTCGGGCAGAACAGTTTCACCATCATCTCGCAGGAGTTCCACAACGCGCGGGCGCTGGTACAGGCACGACACTACAACATCGATGCCATCGCCTACAACGCGCGCGACGTGGCCCACCGCGGTCCCTGGCTCAAGGTGCAGTGTCGTGAGCGCCTGGCCCGTGTCAAGCTCTATCTTGACCTGTTCACGGGCAAGCAACCCAAGTTCTTGGGCGAGAAAATCAAAATCTGAGATTTTAGACCGCGCTTTGCGTAGTAGACCGCCCTTCGGGCTGGTGGTGTGATTCCTACCAGCGCGAAGCGCGGTCTACTAGCCCGAAGGGCGGCCTACCAGCTTAGCGGTCTACCAGCCCGAAGGGTGGTCTGTTTTTAATATCCGAAGATGTCCTCGAGGGTGAGGCGATGGATGGGGCCAATCTTCTCGAGAGCCTTCATGTCAAGCTCCTTCTCGTCACCAAGGATGAGGTAACGGTAGGGCTTGCGTGCCATATTGGCCTGCTCAAAGTTGACCACGTCTTTCAAAGTGAGGCTGGGCAGCATCTTGTAGACTAGCGAGTTGACGTCATAGTCCACCCCTTTTTCCTTGGCATAGATATAGCTCCACAGCACATTGCCGCGCACGGTGCGCTGACTGGCCAACTTCTTGGTCAAGGCATCTTTGGCGAGCTGGAAGGCTGCCTCGCTCTGCGGAATCTCGCCCACAATCTTGTTGAACTCGGCCACGCAGTCCATCATCTTGTCATTCTGGGTGATGATGTAGGTGATTGCCGTCTCGGGATGAGTCTTCTTACCTGGCTGGCGGTAGTAGGCAGCTGCCGAATAGGCCAAGCCACGTGCCTCGCGCAGTTCCTGGAAAACGATGCCGTTCATGCCACCGCCAAAGTATTCGTTGAACAGATTGATGATGGCTGCATGCTCGGGCGCCCACTGGCGGTTCTCATTGTGGTATTGCAGCATGTAGATGTTCTTAGCTTCGTAGGGCGCTAGCAAGATCTCGGTCTGCGGGGTTACCTCTTCCATATATTCTTTACCCTGGGGAACGGCAGCCAACTTCTTGGCAGTACGGTGGTTGCGGTCGATGGTAGCAGTGAACTCCTTTTGGCTCAACGGACCATAATACATCACGGTGTGCTGCATACCTAACAGACCCTTGATCAACTCAACCAGTTCGGCAGGCTTGGTGTTGCGCAGTTGCTCTGCACTCATGATGTCGGTGTAGGAGTTGCGCGCACCATAGGTGCCATACTCAGTCAAGCGGTTGAAGCACTCATTCTGATTGGTCTTGGCGTCGTTGCGGGCCTTAATGATGACCTCTACCATGTTGCGATAGGCTTCCTCATCGACCTGTGCGTTCTGCACCAGGTCTTCGAGCAACGCCAGTGCCTCGGGCATGTTTTCGTTCAAGCCCGACAGAGTAATGTAGGTATCGTCATCACTCACGCTGAACCCGATGTTGCAAGCCAACTTGTACATGCGTTGCTTGAACTGAGTGGGGCTCAATTTCTTGGTGCCCAGGTAGTCCATATAGTCAGCGGCAATTTCATAGCGCTTATCGGCGGTCTTGCCAAAGTCATACTTGAACGTGAGCGAGAACAGGTCGTCCAGCGTGTTCTGTTTGTATAGCAGCGGCAGGCCCTTGCCCGTCTTGGCGACGGTCATCTCGGTCTTGTAGTCGACAAACTGCGGCTGGATGGGCTGCACGGTCTCGCCCAGGATGCCCTTGACAAAGTCGCTCTGCATGTCGCGGTTGGTGGGGATGGGCGTGATGGCGGGTTTGTCAATCTTCTTGGCCGTAGTATCCTCGCCCATGCGCTTGTAGACGCACACAAAGTTGTCGTTGAGATGGCGACGAGCAAAGTCAACAATCTGCTGCTTGGTCATGCGCGACATGCGGTCGAGCTTGCCCACTTCCTGTGCCCAGTCAACATGGTTGATAAAAGCGTTGACCTGTTGGCGGGTACGAGCGCCGTTTTTGTCAAGGCCACGCAGGTATTGCAGTTTGAGGTTGTTGACCACACTCACCAGCAGGTCATCATCAAAGTCGCCCTGGCGCAGTTTGTGGATTTCACCCAACAGGAGTTCACGCACTTGCTCCAATGTCTGTCCCTCAACGGGATAGCCCATTGCCATGAGCATCGAGTAGTCGGTCATGGCATCGGCATAGACACCGCTCTGCATCACCTTGTGCGGCTGGTTCAAGTTCAAGTCCATCAGTCCAGCGGTGCCGTTACTGAGCATGTCGGCGATCACCTCGATGGTGTCGTTCTGCAGCGAAGCGCCGCCTTCAAATCGCCATCCCAGGGCCATAAACTCAGCTTCTTGTCCCACGACAGTGGTGTCGACGGGCGCGGTAATCGGAGCCAAGGGAGCGAACTCGGGACGCGTCAGGTTCGAGTTGGGTTTCCAGCTACCAAAGTGCTTCTCCAGGATGGTGATAACCTCGTCACTGTTGAAGTCACCTGCCATACAGATGGCCACGTTGTTGGGGCAGTAATAGTTGTTGAAGTAGTTCTTGATGTTGGTAATCGAGGGATTCTTCAGATGCTCCTGCGTGCCGATGGTCGTCTGTGTGCCATAGGGGTGGGTGGGGAACATCTTGGCATTCATTGCATCGAAAAACTTCCACTGGTCCTTGGCGATGCCAATGTTGTACTCCTCATAGACAGCCTCTAGCTCGGTATGGAAGCCGCGAATGACCATATTCTGGAAACGGTCGGCCTGGATGCGTGCCCAGCGGTCAACCTCATTGGCGGGAATGTCCTCGGTGTAGCAAGTCACGTCGGTGCTAGTATAAGCGTTGGTGCCAATGCCGCCGATGCCTGACATGAGTTTGTCATACTCGTTGGGAATATTATACTGCGCAGCAACCTGCGACACACTGTCAATCTCGTGGTAGAGCTGGCGGCGACGCTCGGGGTCGGTGACCTTGCGGTACTCCTCATAGCGGCGCTCGATGTCGGCCAGCAGGGGCACCTCGGCCTCGTAGTTGCTTGTGCCGAACTGCTTGGTGCCCTTGAACATCAGGTGCTCAAGATAGTGTGCCAGACCCGTCGTCTCGGCAGGATCGTTACGCGAGCCGGTGCGCACGGCAATGTGCGCACTAATGCGTGGGCTCTGGTGGTTCTCACTCAAGAACACCTTCAGTCCATTGCTCAGGGTGTAGCATTTGGTTGCGGTGGGATCACCAGGATAGGTGACGCCCGCGGTGGTGCGTGCGGCCATGCCCATGCATACCAGGGCAGCCAGCACCATCATCAATACTCTTGCTTTCATTTATTGGATAGTTAATTAGTTAAAATGGTCAACAATAAATTAAGTTAGCTTTAGTTGCATCCTTCGCAACCGCAGTCGCAACCATGTTCATGGTCATGTCCGCAGCTATCGCAGCCGCAACCACAGCCATGAGGCGCGGGGTTGAGTTCCTCAGGCGTAGCATCGCGCACAGCCATCACCTCGCCCACATAATGCACGCGCTCACCAGCCAACTGGTGGTTGAAGTCCATCACCACCACCTGGTCGTCCATGCGCTCGACTGTGCCGCTGATGCGGTATCCATCCTGTGTCTGCATGGGCAACACGGCGCCCACAAACACGCGCTCACTGTCAAACTCCCCGTCGATGACAAATGTTGAGCGGGGGATTTCCATAATCATATTGGGGTCCTTGGGGCCAAATGCCTCGTCGGGCTCGAGCGAGAAGTCAAACTTGTCGCCCACTGTCAGCCCCTCTATGTTCTTCATGAAGCCCTCAAGCATACCCGGATCCATACCGAATACGAAGGTGTCGGGTTGCTCGGCGGTGAACTTGAAGACCGAGGTGTCGCCCTGGTCGTCGTTGATAAAAATCTCGTAGGCCAGTTGCACAAACTTGCCAGTCTTAATCTTTTCCATTAGCCTGTTTTGTTGTAGATGAATAATTTGGGTGCAAAGGTACAATATTTTTTCGTATCTTTGTGGTCTTAAACCGAAAAACGACTGCGAAATGGGATACAACCGACATCATGAAGGGGGACTGGGTAAGAGCTGGGGCGGCTTGTTGTTGCTGGCGGGCCTCGCGCTGCTGGCGTGGAACGAGTACCACCATGTGAACATGCAACTACTGTTTCATGAGGCTACCCAGAGTCTGGTCATCCTGACCGACACCACGCGCATTGACCCTGCCAATGAGGGAAAATTGCTGTACTTCGACGGCTGGGCAACGGTGGGCGAAGAGCCACACGACTCACTCTATGGCGTGGGCGGCCACTACCTGTCGGTGCAGCGCCATGTGCAGTACTACCAGTGGGAGGAGCAGCAAGAAAGCCGCAATTACACCAATGGGGGCCACAACCGCCGCGAATACTACTACACCTACTACAAAGGTTGGGTAAATGACACGATTGACTCTGAGAACTTTCACGACAACGGCAGCTATAACCACAAGAATTTTACGCTCGTGCCTGTATACAACAACACGACCTATTCTAATGGCGCGCAGATAATCGGCTACGAACTTGACCACGAACTGATTGACAGTGCCCGCACATTGCCGCTTGGGGCGGCAATGCTCGACCCGCACAGCGACGCCATGCGAGCCGCCCTCCACAGTACGACCGACTACGGCAAGATTCCCCATCAGCTGGTAGGCGACACCATCTACTACGGCGCGGATCCCGCTCACCCCGCAATTGGCGATGTGCGGGTAACGTTCTGCCTTACACCCGAGTGCCACGCCTGGGTAATGGCTCAAGCAGATGGCCATCGAATACGGCCCTTCCGTTCGAGCAAGGACTATTGGGTGACGTTCTGCCGCTTTAGCAACCACCCGCTGGATCCCGAGGACGAACTCATCGAGGAGGCAAGGGCGCAGAAGTGGCTGTTGTGGCTCTTGCGAGCGATCGGTTGGATCATGGTAGTGAGGGGCATCCGGCACTTCTTCGACTGGTTCAAGCGCTTGCTCGATCCCATTCCTGTACTGGGTTCCATTTTCGGCGTGGGCATCAATGCCATCTCGTGGGTGGTGGGCACGATTTTGTCTGTTCTCGTCATCGGCGGCACATACGTCATACTTCGTCCTTGGTTGGGATTCACAATCCTTGGAGTTACGCTTGGTAGTATCTTGATTGCCAATATTTTGCACCGACGCATGCATCGTCCTGTTCCCCCGCCCCTGCCCCCTTGTTAATCGCTAATGTGAATGAGTCTAAGACCGCGAGTTTCGCGAAACAGATCATTCTTCATTGCCAAAGGCTCTCAAGTCTCAATGAAAAAGTCGTAACTTTGCTTTCGGCGAAAGCGGGCTGCATTTCGGAAAAAAATGTGCATTGTGCATTGTGCATTGTGCATTGTTTACTACCTTTGCAGTCGAAAACAACCAATAGACGTGATGACCGAGAAATTTGAAATGGTGGCGAAGACCTTCCAAGGGCTGGAGGGCGTACTTGCCGACGAGTTGCGCTCGCTGGGCGCCGAGAATGTAACCGAGGGAGTGAGAATGGTGTCGTTTGAGGGCGACAAGGAGTTGATGTACCGCGCCAACTTCTGCCTACGCACCGCTTTGCGGGTGTTGAAACCTTTCTATAAGTTCCGCTCGAGCGATGCCGACGACCTTTACGAGCAGGTCAAGCGATTTGACTGGAGCACAGTGATGCGAGTAGACCAGACCTTCGCCATTGACTCTACCACCAACGGCGAGGAGTTCCGCCACTCACGCTTCGTGACCTACCGAGTGAAAGACGCCATTGCAGACTACTTCATTGACCGTGTGGGCCGCCGGCCGAGCATCCGCGTGACCAATCCCGATATCCGCCTCGACGTACATATCAACGGCGACGAAGTGACACTGTCGCTCGACTCCAGCGGTGAACCGCTGTATAAGCGTGGCTGGCGCGAAGCACAGACCGACGCGCCCATCAACGAGGTGCTCGCCGCCGGCATCATCCGCTTGAGCGGCTGGGACGGTCAGTGCGACCTGGTGGACCCGATGTGCGGTTCCGGCACGTTCTTGGTCGAGGCCGCACTCATCGCTTGTAACATCAATCCGGGAGTGTTCCGTCAGGAATATGCCTTCCAACGCTGGGAGGACTATGATGCCGACCTCTTTGAAGAAATCTATAACGACGACAGCCAGGAACGTGAGTTCGAGCATAAGATCTACGGTTGGGACATCGATGCCAAGGCAATTGCCATCAGCCGCGCCAACGTCAAGGCAGCAGGTGTGTCACGCTATGTTGAACTTGAGCGCCGTGACTTTGCCGACATCGAGGAGGTCCCCGCTGGTGGCTATCTCATTACCAACCCCCCCTATGACCAGCGCCTGCGTCTGGAGGATGCCGAGGCGTTCTATGGCATGATTGGCCGCAAACTCAAGTTTGTGTTCCGTGGCTACCATGCCTGGATTATCGCCTACGATAACGACCAGTTTGACCGCATCGGCCTGCGCCCGTCGGTACATTATCCGTTACTCAATGGTGCACTTGACTGCGAGTTGCGCGAATATGTCATCTTCGATGGCACCTTTAACGATATGCGTGCCCGTGGTGAGAACATCCGCAACGAAGGGTTCCGCGCAAGCGAGGACAAGCGCCACCTGGTGAGACGCGAATTCAAAGAAACCTTTGCTGACGAGGAGGGCGGAGAACATCGCCCACGCCAAATGCGACGTGACGAGCGCCGTCAGCACCGCGAAGACCGTCGCGATGAGCGTCGCCCACGCCGAGATGGAGACCGGCCGCATGACCGCCGTGATGATCGTCCACGTCGCGATGGCGACCGCCCGCGTCGTGATGACCGCTCGCGCCGTGATGGTGACCGCCCGCGCCGTGATGACCGCCCGCGCAGTGATGACCGCCCGCGCCGTGATGATGGCGGTCGCCGTTCGCCAGGCTTCACGCCAGGTCAAGGTCCCACACTGGGTGCCGACAAAGAGGTAACCATCATTCACGGTCGCCGCAAGAGTTGGAAACGCCAAAATCTTCCTGAGGACGAGAAATAAATAAGCCTGTCTACTTAAAACATGAACATATTACTTCTTGGTTCGGGTGGGCGCGAGTGCGCCATTGCCTGGAAATTAAGCCAAAGCCCTCGATTGGGCAAATTGTTTATCGCTCCCGGCAACGCCGGTATGGCACAGTATGGTACATTGGTGCCCATCAAACCGATGGACTTTGCCGCAATAGGTGAGTTTGCATTGGCCAACGCCATCGATATGGTGGTTGTAGGCAGTGAAGACCCACTGGTAGCGGGTATTGTCGACCATTTCAAGAACGACGGGCGGCTGAACCACATCATGATGGTAGGCCCCAGTGCCGCCGGTGCACAGCTGGAAGGCAGCAAGGACTTTGCCAAGGGGTTCATGCAGCGCCATGGCATCCCCACGGCACAGTACCTGAGCGTCACTCACGAAAACCTAGCCGAGGGTTTACGATTCTTGGAGCAGCAACAGGCACCCTATGTACTCAAGGCCGATGGACTTGCCGCTGGCAAGGGTGTGCTCATTATTGACGACCTTGACGAGGCCAAGCGCGAGCTTAGCGCGATGCTCGACGGCAAGTTTGGCAAATCGAGCGCGACAGTGGTCATTGAGCAGTTCCTCAAGGGCATCGAGTGCTCGGTGTTTGTTGTGACCGATGGAAAAGACTACCGCTTGCTGCCTGTCGCAAAGGATTATAAGCGCATTGGCGAGGGCGATACAGGCCTGAACACTGGCGGTATGGGCTCGGTATCGCCTGTTAGTTTCGCCGACGAGACGTTTATGGACAAGGTACGCACCCGCATCATCGAGCCCACCATCGCTGGCCTACAGGCCGAAGCACTGCCCTACTGTGGCTTTATCTTCTTTGGACTCATCAATATGGGCGGCGACCCGCTGGTGATTGAGTACAACGTGCGCATGGGCGACCCCGAGACCGAGAGCGTGATGCCACGCTTGCAGAGCGACCTCATCGACCTGCTGGAGGCAGCTGCTACAGGGCATATCGCTGATGTAGAGGTCTCTATTGACCCGCGTTACGCCGTGACGGTAATGATGGTGAGCGGTGGCTATCCTGGCAGTTACCCCAAGGGAAAGGTCATCACAGGTCTGGAAACTGTCACCGAGAGCATGGTGTTTCATGCGGGCACGGCTTTGGATAACGACGGACGCCTTGTAACCAATGGCGGACGCGTACTGGCTGTAACCAGCTATGGCGAGACACAGGCCCAGGCACTTGATCGCTCGTTCCAGAGCGTGCAGCATATCCACTTCGACGGCAATTACTATCGCCGAGACATCGGATTTGACCTTTAGTTAATGCACAACGCGAGGGAGGCGGCTAGATATTTAATTCTCCATCTTCAATTCTCAATTGACAAGAGACGGACAGTATATCGACTTCCTAAATGGGCGCACATTCATGACGCTCACGGGCATCCTGCTTGCCATCACCGCTGTGATGGCTTCAGGACGTGTGCCCGTTGCCGAGGCGGGGGGTGGCATTTTCTTTGAGGTACCCACTGTGCTTGTTGAGCCTGGTTTGACTTCGGCGCTGATCAATGTGGCCTGCCTAGTGGGCATAGGCGGATTGATGTTGCTGGCAGGCAAGGTGTTCAGCTTTGTGCGCTCGATGACGTGCATTTATGTATCGGCGTTTTTCCTGCTCGAAATGGCAGTGCCTGTCACCAGTAGTGTGTTCAACACAGGTACGGCACTATGCCTGATACTGGTGTTGGGCGTGCTTGCGCTGTTTGCCAGTTATGAAGACATGCACTCACAAGGCCGCATCTTCCTGACAATGACTATCTTGGCTACGGCATGCCTGTGGCAGTGGGCATTCGTTGTCCTCATACCCGCTTTTGCGCTGGGGTTCATGTACATGCGTGCGATGGACTTCCGCGGATTTTTGGCAATGTTGCTGGGACTGGCCACACCGTTCTGGATTGTCATCGGATTGGGCATTGTCAATCCCGTGAACGATTTCAAGCCACTGGAAATCAATGCCGTATGGGACACGCTCGACCTCTCGCAGATGCGCCTGCTCATCACTTGGGCGGCCGTGGTGGCGATATTATCTGTGATTCTGACGGTGATGAACCTGATGACCATCCTCAACTATCGACTTCAGTTCCGCGTGTACAATGCTTTCTTCATCATTGTGAACTTGCTGAGCGTGTTAGCTATGTGCATCGATTACCGCGACATGCTGGTGTTCTTGCCCTTGCTCAACCTGTGCCTCGCCATCCAGATAGCTCATTCGTTCACACTGAGCACTCAGCCCAAGCGCCACTATGTGATGTGGGTCTTCATTGCCGCGACACTCGCTGTCGGCATCAGTTCGCTGGCACTTTAATTATTATTCCTTCAAAAAAGTGTGACAAAACAGCAGTTATTCATTCGAAAAAGTGTAACTTTGCGTAGTCAAGGCCAAATCACTGCGACTGCTTGTGAGCAGGCATCCTGGGATGATTGGGACTAGATACTCTATGCAGGATTACAAAGAACAGAACTGGGTTGTCAATTATCCACTTTATTCTGTGTAAGAGAAGAAATATTTGTATCTTTGTGGTGGTAATATCCAAATAACTGAAATAGAAATAAAGCAATACAATAATGAGAAAGAACTTTTTACTACTGATTGTGGCCTTGACTGCGCTGGTCGTGAGCGCCAGCGTGAAGGATGACTTCAAGCAGGACATTCGGCGCAGTGCCGGCAACTACTGGGCCTATCCCGATAAGGACCTGCCCGAGTTGACCAATGACCCCGAAGGCTATCAACCGTTCTTCATCAATCACTATGGCCGTCATGGCAGCCGCTGGCTCATTGGCAGTCACCTGTACAATTTCCCCGTCGAACAACTCGAGAAGGGCGAACGCAACGGCAAACTCACCAAGCGCGGCAAGGGGGTACTTGCCATCTTGCGCGAACTGCGTGCAAGCGCACAGGGACGCGACGGCGAACTCAGCGACATCGGTGCCGAGCAGCATCAGCGCATCGCACGACGCATGTACGAGAACTTCCCAGCAGTGTTTGCTGGTGACGCATCGGTGCGAGCCCGCTCGACCATCGTGATTCGATGCATCCTGTCGATGCAGAACGAGGTGGATGTGCTCAAGAGCTTGAACCCGCGCCTGCGCATCACTACCGATGCCAGCCAGGCCGAGATGTACTACATGAACTATGACGACCCTGTGGTAAAGCCACTGCGCGAGCCCGCCTTCAAACTCTTTGACCCGATAAAGGAAAAGCTCATCAAGCCCCAGAAATTCCTCTCACGCTTATTCAATGACAAGAAGTTTGCCCGCGACAGCATCAAGGGCCAGGACTTGATGATTGACCTGTTTGACGTGGTGGGCAACATGCAGAGCCACCACCAGTGGGAGAACACCGACCTATATGACCTTTATTCGCTAGACGAGGCAACCAATGTGTGGCGTTACAACAACCTACGTTGGTACATCTGGTCGGGCGAGACCCCGCTGACGCAGTGCCGCGTGGACTTCATGGAGGCCAACCTGCTACGGAGCTTCATCGAGGACGCCGACCAGGCCATTCTGGAGGGCCGAAATCAAGCCAGCCTGCGATTTGGTCACGAGAGCGTTGTGTTGCCGCTGGTCTGCCTGATGGGTATCAACGGTGCTGACTACCACACCGAAGACCTGTTGACGCTGGATCAGCACTGGCAGAGCTACCGCATCTTCCCCATGGCGTGCAACCTGCAGATGATTTACTACCGTCCCGATGAGGGCAAGGGCGACATCTTGGTAAAGGTGCTACTCAACGAGCGCGAGGCGGCCCTGCCTGTCAAAACCGACATGGCACCCTACTACCGCTGGAACGATGTGCGCGACTACTACATGGACAAACTTAATTTAATGCATAATCCATAAGCGATTATGCTGCACACCGCATCCCTTTAACTTCCTAATTCCTTCGAAAACAACAATGAAAAGACTCATCATATCAATCACAATATGCATTGTGCATTATGCATTGTGCATGGCGCAAGTCCAGACCATTAATCCGCAGGTCGACGTCATCGCCAACTATGACCGCACGGGCAGCAACCACTATGCCTATCCCATTCCGGAAGACTTGCCCATTCCCAAGTTGACCAGTTCTCCCGCCGGATATCGCCCGTTCCTTATCGAGCACTACGGCCGTCACGGCAGCCGGTGGCTCACCAAGGCCAGCGGCTACACCAAGCCTATGCGCACGCTGGAGCGCGCCGCCAAGAACAAGCAACTCACTGTCACCGGCGAGCGCATGCTTAAAGACTTGCAGCGCGTGTGGCTCTATGCCGAGGACCGCGCTGGCGACTTGAGCGATGTGGGTGCCGAGCAGCACCAGGGCATCGCCCAACGCATGGTAAAAAACTTCCCCACGGTGTTTCACAACGACTCGTGGATTGACGCGCGTTCGACCGTGGTGCTGCGTTGCATCTTGTCGATGCAAAACGAGACCATGATCCTGCGTGCTGCCAACCCACAGATGCGCATCACAACCGATGCCAGCTACCACGACATGTGGTATATGGGATGGGGATACGGCGAAGACACCCTGGCTAACCACATCCGCAAGGATGTGGACATCGCTACCGAGGGCCTTTACCGAAAGCACATCAATCCCGACCGCTTTGTACACATGGTGTTTAACGACACCACAGGACTGAACATGACCACCGACAATGCCATCCGCCTGATGACCGACGTGTTTGCTATTGCCGGCTCGCTGCAGGGACACCATGTATTCGACGGTTGGTCGATGTATCACTACTTCAACAACGACGAAATCTTCGAGTTGTGGCGACTGCGCAACATCTATTGGTACACGCACTGGGCCAACTCGCCGATGAACGGCAACCGCATGCCGTTTATCGAACGCGCCCTGCTGCGCAACATGGTTGAGAGTGCCGACCGCGCCATCGCCGAAGGTCGTCGCGGCGCCGACCTGCGTTTTGGGCACGAGACTTGCCTGCTGCCGCTAGCTTGCATGATGGAACTGGACAACGTGAATCTGTCGACCGATGACCTGGACAACCTGCACTTGCACTGGCAGGACTACAACATCTTCCCCAAGGCATGCAACATCCAGATGGTGTTCTACGAGCCGATGCATGGCCAAAAGGACATCCTGGTCAAGGTGCTGCTCAACGAACACGAGGCAACCCTGCCCGTCGAGACCGTCGAGGGCCCCTACTGCCGCTGGAGCGACCTTCGCGCCTACTACCTGCGCAAGCTCGACACCATAATCGACTGGGCCAAATGAAGAAGATAGGAATCATCAGTGATACGCACAGCTACTGGGACGACCGGTTTGCCCAGTATTTTGCCGACTGCGATGAGATTTGGCACGCAGGCGACATCGGCAACGACGACATTGCCGACCGCCTGGAGCAGATTGCGCCCGTGTTCCGTGCCGTGTGGGGCAATGCCGATGGCCAGACGCTGCGCCGTCGGTTCAAGGAGATGGAAATCTTTGAGACCGAGGGCGTCAAGGTGGTGCTGACCCACATTGGCGGCTATCCAGGGAAGTATGCCCCCGGTATCCGCTCGCGCCTGGAACTGTCGCGCCCCAAGGTATTCGTCTGCGGCCACAGCCATATTCTCAAAGTCATCCCCGACCGCTCGCTGGGCGTGCTGGTCATCAACCCCGGCGCCGCTGGTCGCCAAGGCTGGCAGAAGGTGCGGACGCTCATCACCCTCACCCTCGATGCAGGCAATGTAACACACGCCCAAGTCATCGAACTCGACGACTCATTATTAGACAAAAGAACATAAGAACTATTTTAGACATAAGAACAAAAGGACAGAAATGTTTCGAGTTTTTTAGACTAGAAAGACATAAAAACATATTTTTATTCGCGCAATTGCTCCCGTTCGGTTGCGAGCTATAGGTTCGCGGTTATCAAGAATTTTATCAAGAATTTTAGGAATTAAGGAATTTTTCTTTTCGCGCGATTCGCGGTTTAATGAAGACATAAGAACAGAAGGACAAAAGACCGCCTGGCAATCAATACAGCCAGGCGGTAGTTTGTTTTACATTGAAATAATCTGCGTAATCTGCGTGAGATTATGGAACCAAAATTTTGCGGGCGGTGCCGTCGCTCATGCGGACGATGACGACACCCTTGGCGTTGGCATCGACGCGCTGGCCGGCGAGGTTGTAGCGTGCCACCTCATGGGCATTGTCGCTACCGCGCGGTGTGGCGATGCCCGAATAAGCCAACTCGTCGATGCGGAACGCCGGGCTGAGCACCTGCTCCTGCCAGTTGCCACTCTGGTCTGTCAGGCGAATCTTCAGGTCAAACCAGCCTTCTAACCCCTTGCCGGTGACACCGGCGAGCGGTGCGGCATAATAGTGGCCCATGCCGTCGTAATAGTATTCAGCGACTTCACTGGCATTGAGCGTGGTCCACGTGTCGGCCTGATAGGGCGAGTAAGCCACCTCAACATCAGCCAAGTCGTTGCACACGAAGTATTGAGTGTGATTCTCATCGTCGATATATTGTTCATTGAAGTCACCACAATAGAACTGCAACTTGCCCTCGTTTGCGGCGGCAAAACGGTCAATGGCATTGCCCTCCGTGTCACGGAAGTCCAGCATCTGCAAGGTCGGCGCAGTGTTGTCATCGCCCGCCATATCAAAGTGAATCACGGTTACATTCTTGCCCTGTAGTCCGTCAACATCTACATTCTCGTTAGTGACTGTGATGTCAACAATCCCTTGGCTCTCGGCGGTCTTTGTCCATTCGTAATATCCTTGACCATCAGTATCAATCACAGTCTCACCATCGACCTTGATGGTGGAATGGACTAATGATCTGTCTCGTTCCCTTAACTCACCATTTCGTCCAAGGTACAAAATGAAATACAACCATGTGTTGATGTCGCCACTATCTTCATCAAACATCATAAGACTAGGCATTGAGATATTTATGGGACACGAATTGCCAGTGACAGTCATGCGTTGGTCAATGTTGTAGGAGTAAAAGGGATTGCCTGGATAAAAAGGTAAATATGAAACACCAAATTCTTCGGTATTGTCTGGTTTAAGATAAAAGGCTGGTTCCTTAACACTACCCAATCCATTGTTCATAAACCGCAAAGTTCCTCTATCATTGATTATCGATTGATCTCTCAAGTGTAGAGGCCAATCCCATTCATCAATTCCATCCACCGCAGATGGATTCAGAGTGTTAATCGTCCATGCTTGAGTGTTGAATGCATTACATACCGAATAGCGACAAGCCTCTAAATCTTGAAGTGCGAAATTCTCAATCAATTCCCATCCTGACAGAGGTCTTTGAGCGGCATCATAAGTTAATGTCTCGACTGTGGCTTCGAGTGTTTCTCCATTCGCTTTCCCAGAAACAGACTGCTTAAATGGGACATCGATGCTCAAAAAGTCTTCTGGATTGTTCGATATAAGAGTATCTACACAGGTTTCTGCTTGAAAGTTAATCTGATAAAAGTTCCCATCTTGTGGTTGTGGCGCAAAAATCATGCTGCAGGTGAAAGCCAATCGGTCGCTGAATTTGTTGACATAGATGTCGGAATTATGCGTGGCATCTCTCTCAATGAACCCCGTCCAGTAATTGGCCCAGTTACCGCCAATACCTGTAATCATCTTACCTGTATTCTTGTCTATTAGATATACATCATAACATAGGTTGCCTATATTCCCCTGCTCAATCACTTCGTCGCTATAGTCTTCGTGAATGAGTCGTGTTTCTGGTCGGCAGATTTCACCGTTTGGTAGCAAGGGTTGAAATTGGATATGTACCTTGGCTTCCTCGGCGTTGGTAGTGATTGTGGTATCATTTGTGATATCAACTTGTTCCTGAATGACATATTCCCAATGATTAGGATTAATTATATAGCGGTACTCCGCAACAATGTCATATCTCCCCTTGGGCAGTTCCATTGGTGAATCATCAAAGCCATATTTAACAAACCGATTTCCTTGGGCATCAAAAAATGTATACTTGTTCATCGTTGATCTATAATTATCTTGGTCACAGATGAACACACAAGTCACCGTAACTAAATCTTCATCATTTTTTTGAAGAGCTTTGCAAGCATTGGGCAATACCGGTTGTTGGAAATTATTTTCCGTTGAGATAGCTTGATCGGGTGTCATTGGCAGACTCTGGAAAGTGATGTCTGGTAGGTGTGCAGAGCGTCTCGCCAGACTTTGTGCATGAATACAGAGTCCTGTTGCTACAAGAAACAGCAACAAGAGCAGTCGTTGGGCTAATTTCTTTTCCATAAGCTTTAAGTTTTGAGGTTAGACAAAAAAGTTTTCGACTGCAAAGGTATAGCAAGGATTTTTCTTGTCAAGAGTTTTGGCCCCAAAGTGTTTCCAAAAAGATAGAACTGGAACATTTTCGACGATTCTGGATGCAGGACGTTTTTGGAAGAATGACACAATGCGTTGGTTTTAAATGAATTAGCGAGAATCTCCACAAATTGTTTTTTGCCGCTTAAAAGACATTTTTTGCGGTTATTCGGGAAGCATCTGCCGTTTATTCCCATACATTTAGGCCGAAAAGAGAAGACTGGAAATCATTATTTCTGTAATCATGTGTCAGAAATCTGAAAAAATACACCAAACGGAGGTCTTGGCACGTATAGAGAGTATTTCTCTACAACTCCCTAATCTTTTGCCCTTTTGTTCTTTTGTCTTAAAAAACTCTTATGTCTTTTCTTCTTTGCTTTGCCGCTGGTAGGCACCGGGGGTAAGACCGACGATATCTTTGAAGACGGCCCAGAAGGATGACCGTGAGCCGAACCCGACACTTTGCCCGATGGCCTCAAGGGTGTAGTCGCTCCACTGCGTGCGGTCGTTGATTCGTCGGCAGGCCTCTTTGACGCGATACTCGTTAATCAGGCCGTTAAAATTGTCGCGATAACGTAGATTGATGGCCTCACTGACGTTGTTGCGCGTGTCGCCCACCAGTTCGGCCAGACGTGGCAGTGTGAAGTCGGACGAATAGATTTCCTCGCTGGTCTCCATGACCATAAACACGCGATGCAGCAGGTCGCTCTGGCGAGCCTCGCTCAACTTGCCCTCACGGTGCGTTTCCTCGGCGGGGGCGTATGGTGTCGACTCCTGGGCAGGCACTTCGGTCTGCACACCTTGCAGCTGCTCGATGAGTTGTCGTTTCTCCTCTTCGGCGCGTAGCATTTCCAGCGACTTGTTGTAGAGTTGGCGGTTGCGCTCGTTGATGCGGCGGTTATTTACCCAAAGCAGCACCAACAGGGTGAGCAGGACTAGGGCCGTGATAAGAGCACCCCACATCACGCGGCTCTTCATCTGCTCTCGCTGAGCCATCTCGCGCACTTGCTCGTTTTTCTGGTTCAAATCGTAGAGGAACTTAGCTTCATTGGCTTTGCCGAGCTTCTTCTCGGTGAGTAGCGAAATGGTAGTTTCTAGATGGAGCAAGCGGTAGTGCTCGGCCATTTTGGTGTCTTTCAGGTGTTCATAGTATTTCATTTGGTTCACGTAAGCATCAATAAGATGTACCTTTGAGTCCAATTCTGTTGCAATGCGTTCGTTGTCCTGGAGTGCGGCAATTGCCTTGGCATCTTGCAGTGTTGCCTCATAATAGAAGGCAAGGAAGTCATTGGCTACAATCTGACTTAACGCTTTTTGCCGTGGGTTATGATGCTCCCTAGCGATGTCAATCAAGTTCTCGAAAAACACTCCTGCACTGTCAGGGTGGTTGCTGTTCCAAGCCCGGATGGCATCAATCAAGCACCGAGAAAACTTGATGTGTGTGGTTGAGTCGGGTATTTGTGTGTTCTTGATGATATCCATTTCGTTCTCAATCAAGCTCTCTTTGTCATAAAATGCCGTGTGCAGTATCAGATTCATAAACGAGACATTCAGTGCAAACCAGCTTTTCTGCTTCAATGATGCATGGAATGCTTTTTTCATCATGTTCAACCCTTCAGTATCAAATTCATCGGTGTGTTCCAAACCAAACTGCAAACCATGAATGTTGGCATCATTAATGAGAATAAACGGCATATAGTCATAGCATTGATGCTTGTCGGCAAGTTCATGCGCCTGCATATTGTAGGCAACGGCTTTGGGATAGTCATAGAAATCCTCCAGATAAAGCCATACGATATGCGTGATGGCCTCAATGGCATGCTTGATGTCGCCGCGGGTCTGGTGCCCTTGGTAATAGCGGTTGGCGACAATCGAGAAACACACCAGCGCGCTTTCGGGCTGGCGCGTGACATTGCGGTACTGCTCGCCCATCTTCATCAGTTGCTCGCTCGGCAGTCGCTCCCAGCGGTCATAGAGCGAGATGGCCACATCATTGGTGGCAGCCGAGGCGTGACACGCTGCCAAGGTAACGCATATTAGGACTAGTATTTTAAGACGAGTTTGCATCATATCAATGGATTTCAGACAGATTCCAGTTCTGGAAGTATGACCTTCCCATTGCTGTAATCGTTTTGGAGGAACATACTGTAATAGATGGGCAGATAAGTGACACCTTGAAGTCGTATGCATCAAGTTCTTGTGCCACGACTCGGTGCAAAGTTACATGTTTTTCTTTATTACAACAAGGGAAAAATCCACTTATTCCATTTTTTTGGACCCTTTTTAACCCACTTATTCCGTTTTTTAACTCGCTTTTTGGCCACTTATTCCATTTTTCGTAGTTGTTCACTACAGGGTGTGTCAAAATTTGAACAATGATTATGAACAATTGAGACGTCTGAATTATCTGACGCTTATAACTTGATTATCAAATGTTACAATTCCTTATTTTCTCAGAATTTTCAGAACTATCAGTTGTTTTTTATTATGACACACCCTCTTCGCTCGTTGGTACGAGATTTAGACTTGCCAAGAAGGCATTATTGCAGTGTTTTCTGCCGCACCTACGGCGCTTGGATTGATGTTTGGATCCCTAGCAGGGGTTCCGCTAACGCTCCACCCCTGCCTATACCCTGGTAGCCCTACGGGCTTTATCAATTGAGGTTTTAACAAACTTCCGAAACTTCAATAAATGAAAAAAATCATCTTTCATTTTGTAATTCGCTCGATTTGCACTACCTTTGCCTGCAGTAAAGACTGACAACGATGAGACATTATTTCATGATATTGCTGGTGGCGGTGGTTGCAGTGATGACCAGTTGCCACAGCACGGAGGCAAATTACAAGGCGGCCTACGACAAGGCGATGGAGAAGCATCAAGATGGCGTAGGCAAGGAGACGTTTGACCGCATCCAGGCCGAGGCACGCAAGTATACCACAGTCATCAATGGTGACTCGGTGCGGCTGTTGCGCATGCCAGCCAATGTGACGCTGGACAGTGCCTCGGTTGCGAAGCACTACAATGTGATTGTGGCAAGCTTCAAGCAGCAGTTCAACGCCCAGACGATGCGCGACCGCCTACGCAAGGAGGAAGGCTTCCCAAGCTACCTCCTGTTTGGTGGACCCGACCGCAAGTACTTCGTCGTTGTCAAGGGCTTTGACGAGGTGGATGTCGCAGCCGCCTTCCTCAAGAGCCTTCCCACCCACATGAAGATGCAAGTCTTGGAGCCCATCCCCTGGATCTTAGAACGTCTTTGACTTAATGCACAATGCTCAATGCACAATGCACAATGACTTCAACATGCCTAGCTGATGAGACCCGATTACGATAACATCATCGTCGCCAAAAGCAAATCATTTGCCTTGCGCAGTATAAAGCTGTACCGCTATGTCAACGAGAATTTGCATGCGTATGACTTGACACGTCAATTTCTTCGTTCAAGTACAAGCATTGGAGCAAATGTCAAAGAGGCTGTTCGAGCCCAGAGTAATGCTGATTTTGGGACCAAGATGAATATTGCTCTGAAAGAAGCGAACGAGAGCGAGTATTGGCTTGAATTATTTGAAGAAAGCGAGATTATTACACACTCGCAAGCCGAAAGCATGCTTAATGATTGTAGAGAGATAATAAGAATTCTAATGTCGATCGTTAAAACAACTTTTGACAACATCAATCGTAAACAGTAACCACTAATTGTGCATTGTGCATTATGCATTGTGCATTTGTTAATATGGATATACTACTACCGAAAAGAATAGACAGCAAGCAGGCACCCATCCTGCACGACACGCGACAGATTACCATCATCGGTGCCAACGGATCGGGCAAGTCGCGGTTTTGCAACCAGCTCATCAAGGAGTGCGGCGACAAGGCCTACCGCATCTCGGCCTTGCGTGCCTTGTTCCCCATCCAGAACGACGAGGAGCCATTGCCTGGTTCCATTGACGCGATGTTCAACCACATGAATGAAGTGTCGCACCAGGTGAAGAACACTGCTGACACCGAGTTTGACAAACTCACCTACATCTTGCTTATCGACGAGTTCCGCGAATTGATGAACTACAAGGCGCACCAGCTGATGGGCGAAGAAATGGAGTTCCCCAAGACGCGTCTCGACAAGGTGGTAAAGATGTGGCAATCGGTATTTCCCAAAAACAAGGTGCTGCGCGAGAACGGCAAACTGATGTTCACCACCGAGGGGCACGACGACAAATACAACATGCTGCGATTGAGCGATGGCGAGAAGGCTGTGCTGTTCCACATCGGCGCAGTGCTCTATGCTATGCCCGACGCGGTGATTATCGTCGACGACCCCGAGACATTCATCCACCACAGCATCATGAAGACCCTGTGGAACGTCATCGAGGAGATGCGCCCCGACTGCACATTTATCTACAACACGCATGACGTGGACTTCGCCTCGAGCCGTGTCGACAACCAGTGCGTGTGGGTCAAGGCATTCGACCCCGAGCAGATGGCGTGGGACTACGAGGTGATGCAATCAAGCCAGCAACTGGGCGATGCGCTCTACTTCGACATCTTGGGCAGCCGCAAGCCGGTCCTGTTTGTCGAGGGCGACGACACCCACAGCATCGACTCGAAGCTATATCCGCTCATCTTCCCCGACTACACCGTCAAGCCACTGGGCAGTTGCGACAAGGTCATCGAGAGTGTCCGCTCGTTCAACGACCTGAAGGCCTTTCATCAGCTGGATAGCATGGGCATCGTCGACCGCGACCGCCGCAGCGAGGAGGAGGTTGCCTACCTGCGCAAGAAGAACATCCTGGTGCCCGAGGTGGCCGAGATCGAGAACATCTTGATGCTCGAGGGCGTGATACGCGCTGTGGCTCGCTATCGCCGCCGCAACGATGCCGACGTGTTCAACAAGGTGAAACGCACCGTACTCAACATGTTTGAGCACGAAATCAAGTCGCAGGCTTTGCAGCATGTACGCCATCGCGTCAAGCATCAGGTGGAGGTGCGCATCGACATGAAGTTCCGCAACATCAACGCCCTGGAAGAGCATATGATCGACCTGGTCAACGAGATTGACCCACGCACGATGTACGAGGACTTCTGCCGCGAGTTCCACGCCATGCGCCAGGCGAACGACTATGCCAGCGTATTGCGGGTATTCAACCAGAAGCAGATTCTAGGCGAGAGCAATGTTGCCGCGTTGTGCGGACTGAACAAGAAGGACGACTACATCAAGACCATCCTGAACATCCTCAAGACCAACAGCCGCCACGCCCAGGACATCCGCACCGCCATCAAGCAGTGCTTCGGCCTGACCGAGTAGGCCACAGACAAAACCAAAACTTATCGCCCCGCAAGCCAAAGAATGGACTTGCGGGGCGATGACTTTTACTTATTTGTCTAAGCAAAGATGGCTGGGAGGGTGACGAGGTCGCGGGAGAGGGCGATGCCATAGGGCTGGCCACGGCGACCAGTAATGCGATACTCATCCAGTAGTTTGTCGTTGACAATGTAGCGTTTGAACGATTTCTTGATTTTGGCGATATACTCGTTAAGCGTGTTTGATAGCGGGTCACACAGGTTATCGATGCTTTCACGGGCCAGTTGGACATCACGGTTGGGCATAACGATGCCATAAATTTCTTCCAACTGGGTGCGGTAATCACCAAAGCTCTTCAACACGATGCCCTCGGGGTGCAGCAGGAATAGGATGTAAACCGACTTAATCAGAGCCGGCATCTCAACTATAATTTCGTCATAGTGCGACAACACAATATCCATATCTTTGTTCACCACCAACGGGCTCGGTTGGTTATCAACAATAATCTTTCCCTGTAGTTGTAGCAACAGTTCTTTTGGGTCAGCATGAAAGGTGGTGACATAACGGATGATAGCAGCCTGAATCTCTTCGATGGCCTGTTGCTGCTCTTTGTCATATTTTGCCAGCAGCTCATCCTCTTGCTTCTCAAGTGTTTGCGGCTCGGCAGTTATATTTCCCGACAGACACTCATCACTTTCTTCTGCAATCGAGTATGCCATCCCAGGGAAAAATGACTCCCTCGCTTTTCGCCACACATCTCGCATGGTGCGCTGCGGTTTGCTGGCCTTCGGGCGCGCTGAAGCAGGTTCGCTTTGGGCTTGGGATGCCATTGCATCCTCATTAATAGAGGACATCTCATGCAGGCCACGGGCTTCAACCACCACATTGCCAGATGCTGGGTCTAGCACATCGAGGGCGGCACGCCCCCACTTCTGGATATCTCGCCAATCAATATAACCAATCGACGGAAATTGCAAGATGGCAACAGCATCGTTGCCAAGGTTGCCAAGGTTAAAGCGCCGCACACTGAGCATCATCATGCTGGAAGAAATCATTTCATCCAGTTTCCACTCCATCTGCCCCAACTCGGGGAATTGGCGTGTCACACGGCGTTTGAGTTCTCCAAGCGAATCCGCTGACCCCGACAGGGTTACCACACCATATTGTAATTCGTTTTTTTCCATATAGTTACGCAATTAGCGGTTTGTAATAGTACAGATAGCAACAATCGTGCCACCCCTTCTTTGGGATGGCACGATGTCATGCAAATGTGTTGCAGTGTTGTCAGAACATGCCGGCGACGCGACGCACGGCGGCGACAAAGGCATGAACCTCGTCGAGGGTATTGTAGAACGCTAGCGAGGCTCGCACCATGCCCGTGACGCCATAGCGCGCCATTAACGGCTGGGCGCAGTGATGACCGGTGCGCACGGCAAACCCAAGTTTGTCTAGCAGCAAGCCCATGTCGTAACTGTTGATGTCGCGCACCAGAAACGACACAACTGCCCCCTTTTCGGGTGCGGAGCCAAAGATGCGCGTGCCATCAATCTCCATCAGTCCTTGCGTCAAGGCTTGCAGCAACTCATGCTCATGGGCGGCAATCTGGTCCATCCCAAGTTCGTTAATATAGTCGATGGCCTGTGCCAGGGCAGCGATGCCCACATAGTCGGGCGTACCCGCCTCAAACTTGAAGGGCAAGTCGGCAAACGTGGTGTTGTCAAACGACACATGCCCAATCATCTCGCCACCACCCTGATAAGGAGGAAGCTTCTCAAGCCACTGGCGCTTGCCATAGAGCACACCCACCCCCGTGGGGCCGTACATCTTGTGGCTCGACAGGGCATAGAAGTCGCAGTCCATCGCCTGCATGTCGAGTGCCAAGTGCGGGGCGGCCTGCGCTCCATCGATGAGCACGGGTACATCGTGACGATGGGCGATGTCAATCATCTGCTTGACTGGATTGACAGTGCCCAGCACATTGCTCACATGAGCGATAGCGACAAAGCGGGTGTTCTCGGTGAACATATCCTCGTAGGCCTCGAGATCCAGTTGACCGTCATCACTGATGGGAACGGCACGGATGCGTATGCGCTTGCGGCGCCCGATGAGCTGCCAGGGCACGATGTTGCTGTGGTGCTCCATGACGGTGAGGATGATTTCATCACCATGTTGCAGCATGTCGCCCAGCGACGATGCCACCAGGTTGATACTCTCGGTGGTTCCGCGCGTGAAAACAATTTCCTCAATACTCTGAGCATGGATGTGCTGCCGCACTTTTTCGCGCGTAGCCTCCACCAAGTCGGTAGCTTCTTGCGAAAGGGTGTGCACACCGCGATGCACGTTGGCCTTATGGCAATGATACATCTCGTTGATGACCTTGACCACACAGTCAGGCGTGAGTGAGGTGGCTGCATTGTCCAGGTAAACCAATGGTCTTCCCTCGACAGTTCGTCCCAAAATTGGGTACTCGGCACGTATTTTCTTTAAATCCAACATACTCATATCATTTGACACATGCGCCACACGCACCACAGTTGGCGAGAGTTCCGTTGAAGCGTTTTTCGACCAGGTAGCGCAGACGGTCGCGCAAGGAATCAAGTCGCACGGCATCAATGACATCGGCCATAAAGGCTTGCATCAGCAGATTGCGTGCCTCGTCAAGGCCAATGCCACGCGTGCGCATGTAGAACAGTGCCTCGTCATCGAGCTGGCCTATCGTAGTGCCATGTGAGCACTTCACATCATCGGTATAAATCTCGAGCTGTGGCTTGGTGTACATGCGTGCAGTGTCCGATGCACAAATGTTGCGGTTGCCTTGGTAAGCCTCGACGCGTGGGCAGTCGGGCTGCACAAGAATTTTGCCGGCAAAGGCGCCGATGGCATGATCGCCAAGCACATACTTGAACATCTCGTTGCTGTGGCACCGCGGTGCACGATGGTCAATGTAAGTGTGTGTGTCGACGTGTTGGGTGCCACTGGCAATTGTCATGCCCAGCAACTGTGTCTCGGCATGCTCACCATCGACAGTAACCAGGTAATCGTTGCGAGTGAAACCATTGGTGAGCGTGATGCCGTCGACCAGCACGTTGCTGCCAGCCTGTTGCCGCACATAGATGCTCGACACACGATGGGTTTGCGGTCCGCTCTCCTCCATGTCATAGTAGTCAAAGGTGGAATTCTCACCAGCAAACACCTCGATTACCTGTGAGGCGAGGCTATCCACGCCACCGCTCTGCGTATGGTCGCACACGAGCATGCGTGCATGGGCGTTCTCACCCAGGACAACAAGGATGCGACGCACCACCATCATCGGGCGCGTATAGTTGAGAATATTGACCAGCTGGATGGTTTTCTCGGCAGTGAATCCTGCGGGCACATAAACTAGGATGCCGTCCTGTGCCAATAGGGTATTCAGCGCGACCGTGGGATCTTTGAGCAACGCCTGCTGGCCATAATACCTCTCAAGCAGTTCGGGATGGTTGATGGCGGCCTCGGCAAACGACTCGACGACTACTCCACCCTCGATACGGCGGGCGGTGTTGCTGCGATGGAACACATCGTTGTAGGTATAGTACATGCAAGTGCTCATGTTGGGCACATCGCAATGAAATGCCGTAGCTGGGTCAATGTCAAAGTCCAGCCGGGCCACGTTCACACCATAGTCGGGAGCAAAAACGGCATTCAGGTCAGTCGCCTCGTAGTCTTCGGCGCCCTTCTTGGGCAGCACAACACCGTCCAGCGCCTGCCGTGCCTGCCTACGCAGTTTGTTAAGCACCGACGGTGCATGCGCCTCGATGGTGCCACGATGCTGATCGTACAGCTCCAAATATTGAGTTATTGAATTACTCATTATGCATTTCTTTAATCCAGTCGTAGCCTTTTTCTTCGAGTTCGAGGGCGAGCTCGGGGCCAGCGCTCATGACGATTCGGCCTTTATAGAGGATGTGGACAAAATCAGGCTTGATGTAGTCAAGCAGTCGCTGATAGTGGGTGATGACGATCGTAGCGTTATCTTTGCTCTTGAGCTGGTTGACGCCGCTTGCAACGATGCGCAGTGCATCGATGTCAAGGCCGCTGTCGGTCTCGTCGAGGATGCTCAAGCGTGGCTCGAGCATTGCCATCTGGAAGATTTCGTTACGCTTCTTCTCGCCACCGCTGAAACCCTCGTTCACGGCACGTCCTGCCAACTTATTGTCGAGTTGCACCACGGCACGCTTCTCGCGCATGAGTTTGAGGAAATCGCTGGCACTGAGCGGTTCCTGGCCATGGTACTTGCGCTTCTCGTTGATGGCGGCACGCATGAAGTTGACCATCGACACGCCGGGAATCTCCACCGGATACTGGAAACTCAGGAACAACCCCTCGTGAGCACGATCCTCGGGCGACAGGGCCAGCAGGTCCTTGCCGTAGAACTCCACCTCGCCGCCAGTGACAGTAAATGCGGGATGCCCCGTCAGCACCGAACTGAGCGTGCTCTTTCCGCTACCGTTTGGGCCCATGATGGCGTGTACTTCACCCGGGCGCACCGTCAGATTCACGCCCTTTAATATCTCCTTGCCTTCGACCGAGGCATGTAAATCCTTTATTACTAACATTTCTTCTATGTAAATGCACAATGCATCATGCACAATGCACAATTATTTTTCATCATTCTTTTAAATCAACCCACTGAGCCCTCGAGCGAGACGCTGAGGAGTTTCTGTGCCTCGACGGCAAACTCCATGGGGAGCTTGGCCATCACTTCCTTGGCATAACCATTAACAATGAGTCCAACAGCATCCTCGGTGCTGATGCCGCGCTGGTTGCAGTAGAAAATTTGGTCCTCGTTAATCTTGCTGGTGGTTGCCTCGTGCTCAACGATGCTCGAGTCGTTGCCCACCTCAATAACAGGGAAGGTGTGGGCACCACTAGTGTCACTCAACAGCAACGAGTCGCACTGGGTGTAGTTGCGACAGCCCGTGGCATTGGGAGCGACACGCACAAGGCCACGATAGCTGTTCTCGCTGTGTCCGGCGCTGATGCCCTTGCTCACGATGGTGCTTCGGCTATTCTTGCCCAAGTGAATCATCTTGGTACCCGTGTCGGCCATCTGGTAGTTGCGCGTCAGCGCCACGCTATAGAACTCACCCACCGAGCCCTCGCCCTTGAGGATGCAGCTGGGGTACTTCCAAGTGATGGCACTACCCGTCTCAACCTGTGTCCACGATAGCTTGCTATGGTCGCCACGGCACAGGCCGCGCTTGGTAACAAGGTTGTAGATGCCGCCCTTGCCGTTCTTGTCGCCGGGATACCAGTTCTGCACAGTGCTGTACTTCACCTCGGCGCGGTCCTCGACGATAATCTCGACGATGGCGGCATGCAGCTGGTTCTCGTCACGCATGGGAGCAGTACAGCCCTCTAAATAAGAAACATAGGCATCGTCATCGGCCACGATGAGCGTGCGCTCAAACTGACCCGTCTGTGCAGCATTGATGCGGAAGTAGCTCGACAACTCCATCGGACAACGCACACCCTTGGGAATGTAGACAAACGAGCCATCGCTGAACACGGCGCTGTTGAGTGCGGCATAGAAGTTGTCGGTGTAAGGTACCACATGGCCCAAGTACTTGCGCACCAAGTCGGGGTAATCGCGCACTGCCTCGCTGATTGAGCAGAAGATGATGCCCAACTCGGCCAGGCGCTCGCTGTAGGTAGTGCGCACACTCACGCTGTCGACGATGGCATCGACCGCCATGCCGCTCAGCGCCATACGCTCCTCGAGGGGGATGCCCAGCTTGTCGAATGTGCGCTGCAGCTCGGGGTCAATCTCACCAGGTTTCTCGGTCTTCTGCTTCGGAGCAGCATAGTAACTGATGTCCTGATAGTCAATCTCGGGCAGATTGACGTGGCCCCACGTGGGTTGCTTGAGGGTGCGCCAGTGGGCAAACGCCTTCAGGCGGAACTCCAGTAGCCACTCGGGTTCATGCTTGAGTGCCGAAATTTGTCGCACGATGTCCTCGTTAAGACCCTTAGGAATCACAGCGGTCTCAATATCAGTCACAAAGCCGTACTTATATTCCTCGTTAGCTGCTTCGTGGAGTATCTCGTTAGGTTGGTTTTTCTTGTCTTCTTCGTTCATGTAAGTCAACGGTTGCAAAACAAACTGCAAAGGTAATACTTTTTAATTGAGTATTTTTCTGATATGCGAGATTTTTTTATTGGAACTTTTTACCACCATCGGCTATGCTGTCTGTTTCCATGCGGTAGAGCAGGAGTGAGTCGCTGGGCATATTGTCTGAGCCGAGGATGCGTGGCATGAGGTCAAGGGTGAACTCATAGGGCTTGTTGTTCAACATGTGTCGGGTGCCGAACGTCTCGGCATCGGGATTGTAGGCATAGAGCAGGTTCAGCAAGATGCTAAGCACCATGAGCCACTTGAACAGGAATAGCGCCGCTCCACCCATGCGGTCCAGGCAACCCAGATTGGCGGCCTTGATAACCTTGCGGGTGATGTAGCTCACCACACGCAACGTCAAGGTCACCAGCAGGAAGAAGATGGCAAGCACCACCGCCTTGACGGTGATGCTGGCCAGCGGCCAGTTAGCGGCATCGGGGTTGATGGCGAGGAAGAGACGGGTAATCTCATCACCGAAGAACAGACATACGGCAATGCCAACCGCCCAACTCACCAGCGAGGCAGTCTGTCGAACCAATCCCTTGCGCCACCCAATCACAAGTGCGCCCAGCAAGATTAGCAATAAGATGCAGTCAATCAAGGTCATGCTAATGTCGCTAGCTAAACGAACTGCAAAGGTAGTGCAAGTTGAGAGAAATACAAAATAAAAACTTGTGTTTTTCTTTTTATTTCCGACACGAAACCTACCTTCGCCGTAGGCAACGGTAATATTTTTAATTGAGATTGTGCAACCTTTAGCTCACCAAAGTGTTCGCTTGCACGTCGGCGCGTTCCTTGGAGTAATACCCAAATGTTCACCACATGGTATAGCACCATGTGGTGAACATTCTGACAGGTCATTTACGGCGCAGCACGATGCGCTGGTCATAAGCTTTCTTGACGGCAGACTTGAGCGAGCGCAGGGTGGCATATTCGCTAGCAGGATAGCGACCATTGCGCATCAGGTGCCGTGTGATGATGGTGACCATATCGCCGCTGACCTCAAAGGTCTGCGATAACTCGCCCAGTGGTGTCACCTCACTCACAGCCTTTGGCAAGGCTTCAACCTCGTAACCCTGAGGGATGGCCACTACGACAGTATCTATATCGAGGTAACCATAGTCAATGTCCACCGACTGCACACGCTGTTGCAGAGCCCGTGGCACGGTCAAAGTGTGAAAGAAATCTGCCGGGACAAACATGCGCGCACCTGTGATATTGGCCATCTTGCGGTTCTCGAGCTGCATGGTCACATCGATGTGAGGCGTGGCATAGCTGGACTTGTGCTCAGTGAAGATAAAATCTTTGAGCGTTACAGTCGACAGGTTGATGCCCTTGAGCATGGCATCGCGGCGTTGCTGTTCGGCGCGCATGGTCAGCGGCATCAAATCATCATATTGCCGCCGCTCATACCGCATGCTGATGTTGATGGATGCGCTACCGTCGGGTTGCAACGTAACATGAGCTGTGTTGACCGATAAGTTCTGTTCGGGTGCATAGTCGGGGAGCTTGACTAGATGTCCGCCAGCATCATCACAAAGCAATGCGTCATTGCCAGCAATGCCGTCGTGAACATGACCCAGCGGAACATGCGCAGCTGACGTGCATTCCAACCATAAGGTGTCACCAGGCAGTGGCACCTGCGCAATGGCGTGATTAAACTGGCTGCAAGGGAAATTGGTCACCAGCCGTGGACGGTTGTTATAGATGGTCACATAATTGGCTGGCACTCCCACCTCATGCAGCATGGCGCATAGGTAATTTGACAGTCCCTTGCAGTCGCCAAACCCCGTGCGGCACACATCGCTGGCTGCAAATGGTTGCCATCCGCCGATTCCCAGCTGGATGCTCACATAACGCGTTGTCTCGGCCAAATAGCGATAGATGACCTCGACCTTGCTGCGGTCGCTCGAGCAGGTGTCGGTCATGGCATGCAGTTGCGCCCTGAAATCATCGGCCAGTTCCTGACGCCCGTCGCGCAGACGTTGGCACCACTGTCCGAAACTCTGCCACGACGACATGTCGCCAGGCACGCCATGAAACTCAAACTTGCTAGGCGCCCACAGAATCCGTGGAAGGATTTCGCGGGCGGGTGGAGAATAGGGCTCACTGTCGATGGCGGGCAAGTTGTCCATGTGCGCCTCATAGCGCACTCGGCCATCGCTCAAAGTGCTCTGAGATACTGTGGCACTGGTGTTTAGACACAAGT
>JAEEVE010000160.1 GCA_016290765.1 Muribaculaceae bacterium | reverse complement strand
CCGCCACGATGTGTTTGCACACTATCTGGCCGAGAAGTATCCCGAGAGTTTTGACCCTGCAGTTCCGAGCGAGTTGGTTTATGCTGGTGGGAAACAATTGCTTGACGCGGTCGATGACACTCCCGTCGACGCGGGCAGGCTGGTGCTCTCCCCCACCCGCACCTATGCTCCCGTCATCAAGCGCCTACTCGATGAGATGCGTCCCCGCATCCACGGCATGGTTCACTGCACGGGTGGCGCTCAGACCAAGGTGCTGCACTTTGTCGAAAACAAGCATGTGGTGAAGGACAACCTGATGCCCGTTCCTCCGCTATTCCGTCTGATTCAGGAGCAAAGCGGCACCGACTGGCGCGAGATGTACCAGGTATTTAACATGGGTCACCGGATGGAGATTTACGTTACCCCCGATGATGCACCGGCAGTAATTGATATCGCCGGCTCGTTTGGCATTGAGGCACAGGTCATCGGCCATGTGGAGGATGCTACAAGCAACCGACTGACCATCACTGGCGAGCATGGAACATTTGAGTACTAACATACTGGGGAAACTGGGTAGACTGGGATTACTGGGAGTGCTGGGACTATTATGGCTAATTAGTTCTTGCCAGGGCGGTGGTGAACAGAGACCACTGCCTCGTACATTGACGGTGGGAACACTCTATAGTCCGACGAGTTTTTTCATCTTGCGCGGTGACACGCTGGGCTACGACTATGACCGGATATGTGACTTTGCCCGCGCCAAGGGCATCACGCTGCAGTTCAAAGTAGCCGACAACATGAGCCATCTCATTGAGATGCTCGAGCGAGACTCGGTCCAGTTGCTGGCCTATGAGATACCTATCACCGCCGAATATAAGGCTCATGTGCTGCCTTGCGGTGCCGTAAACGAGACGTATCAGGTGCTGGTTCAACCCACTGGCGACTCATTGTTGACCGATGTGACACAACTGGTGGGAAAAGAGGTGTGGGTAGAGAAAGGGTCAAAATATGACTCTCGCCTGCGCAACCTGAACAACGAAACAGGAGGTGGTATCATCATCCGCTATATAGAGGGCGACACATTGATGCCCGATGACCTGATTGAGATGGTGAGCGAGGGCAAATTGCCACTGACGGTGGTGGACAGCGATATCGCAATGCTCAACCACACCTATTATGATAATATCGACATTAATCTGGCATTGAGCTTTGCGCAGCGTTCATCATGGGCTGTGAGCACCCAGAACACGTGGCTAGCCGACAGCATTGACGTCTGGGCACAGTCACGCAATGCTCGAGCGTACTCAAAGAACGCCCTACGCCGTTACTTTGAAATCAGCCGCAGCGCTATGCCTCACGACACAATTGACCTTCATCCCGTGACCCCTGAGGGTTGCATCTCACCATATGACAGCCTGTTCCGCGTCTATAGCCAGATGATTAACTGGGACTGGCGCTTGCTGGCTGCCGTGGGTTACACCGAGTCGGCCTTTGACCGCACTGTGGTGTCGTGGGCCGGTGCACGAGGCATCATGCAACTTATGCCCAAAACCGCTGCAGCCTATGGCGTGGAGATCGACATGATTGAGGATCCTGAACTGAACATGCGTGCCTCGGTGATGTGCATTCGCGACCTGCAAAAGTTATTTGAGCCTTTGATTGCCGACACGACCGAGCGGGTAAAGTTCATTCTGGCAAGCTACAATGCCGGGGCTGGCCATGTGCTTGATGCCATTGAACTGGCGCGTAAATATGAGAAAGAGCCTGAGGTATGGGACGGCAATGTCGAGGAGACCATCCTGTGGAAGCAGAACCCACAATTCTATAACGACTCGGTGTGCCGCTTCGGCTATTTCCGCGGCAAGCAGACCGTGGCCTATGTGGCAGCCGTCGAGCAACAGTACCAATATTACAAGAACAAGTTTAAATAGTTATGAATAGCGAAGCCATTAAGGGCCATGTGGCGGTGCTGCTGGCCAATATAATTTTCGGAGTGGGCGTTCCCGTGACAGCCATCTTACTTAGCAAGTGGGTCACGCCCAACGGCTATATGCTCACACGCTGCGCTGGTGCAGCCCTCATCTTCTGGATTATTCAGTGCTTCTTGCCCAAGGAGCAGATGACGTTGCGTGACTGGATTACCATTGTAGTGGGTGGACTCATCGGCATCGTCGTGTCGCAACTTTTTACTGCCTGGTCACTCGTCTACACGACTCCCACCTATTACGCCATCTTGGCCACGCTAGTCCCTGTAGCCACTATGCTGGGTGCGGCGCTGTTCCTGAAGGAACGCATCACGGGCATGAAGATAGTGGGTGTGGTGCTTGCCATCATCGGTGCGTTGATTATTGTGCTACACACGGGTCTGGGTGAGTCGCAGGGCAAGAACGACTTGCTAGGCATCGGTCTGGGCTTCCTCAGCCTGATTACATGGGTTATCTATCTGCTCATCACCCGCAATGTGTCGGCCCGCTACAGCCCGGTCACCCAGATGAAATGGGTGTTTCTGGCCTCGGCCCTGGTGATGCTGCCCATGACTTGGGGCGAGTTTGACCAGCAGACACTCTACTCGCCAGCATGGCAGTGGAGTGGCGTGATTGCGATGGCGTTCATCGTGATTTGCGCCACCGTGCTGGGCTACTTTGCCATTCCCTACGCCATGAAGCGACTGGATGCCACCACCGTCAGCACCTACACCAACTTGCAACCCATCGTGACCGCCCTGATTGCCATCACTATCGGCCAGGATGTTCTCACTTGGGACAAGCCAGTAGCCCTGATTATTGTGCTGGTCGGTGCTTATCTGGTGACGATGAAGGAGAAATAGTCAAGACATTAAAACAATACAACTATGATGAAACGAATGATGATGATGGTCGCATTGTTGGCAGTGTTGCTGACCTCATGCGACCCACAGAAGAACAAGAACGAGAACAGTTTTGCGTTGCCTGAAGTGAGCGACATCGCCATGTATCAGGTCAATCCGCGTGTATTTGCCCCTGAAAAATCGCTGAATGCCGTTGCTGCCCGCATCGACTCGATTCAGGCACTGGGCGTGAACATGATTTGGGTGATGCCCATCTACCCCATCGGCATCGAGAAGGGCAAGAATTCGCCTTATTGCATCAGTGACTACAAGGCCATCGCCCCTGAGTTTGGAACGATTGACGAGTTCAAGAACCTGGTGAAGGTGTGCCACGAACATGGCATGGGCATTATCCTCGACTGGGTGGCGAACCACACCGCCTGGGATCATCCCTGGGTTAAGGAACACCCCGACTGGTATACCCACGACGAGAAGGCCGACACGATTATCTCGCCCGCAGGTTTCGACTGGTATGATGTGGCTGACTTGAATTATGACAACAAGGACATGCGCAAGGCGATGATTGATGCGATGCGTTTCTGGATTGTGGACTGTGGCATTGATGGTTTCCGTTGCGACGTGGCCGACGGTGTGCCTGCCGACTTCTGGAAAGAAGCCATTGAGACCCTGCGCAAAGATGCTGGTCGTCGCATCGTCATGCTCGCCGAGGGCAAGCAAGTGGACAACTTCACCGTTGGCGGTTTTGACATGAACTATGGCTGGGACTATAAAGATGTACTTGTCAAGGTGTTCAACAAAGGCCTACCTGCATCGGACCTGATTGCCGCCGACTCGGCCGAATATGCCCAGTTGCCTGAGGGCAAGGTGAAATTGCGCTTCACCACCAATCATGACCATTCGACCGAGGTGACACCCGTGAAAGAGTTCACCAACGAGCGTGGCTCAATGGCAGCCTATGTGGCAAGCATCTTCCCACACGGTGGCGCGTTGATCTATGGTTCTCAAGAGGTGGGCTATGAAAACCCCATCAACTTCTTCAAGTATGTGGCAGTTGACTGGATGGCAAAGGCAGACTTGTACAAGGAGTACCAACATCTGCTCAAACTCTACAACGAGAATCCAGCACTGCGCAAAGGCAAGCTGACTGCATGGCCCGACAAAGACATCTTGCTGTTTGAAAAATCAGATAACGATGGCAAGTATCTGGTAGCGGTGAATGTTCGCAACGAGGATCATGAGATGGCACTGCCCGAGGGCTGGAAAAATGCCAAGACCACAAACCTAGCCGATGGCTCCGAAAAAGTCCTCACCGACAAGGTGCAACTCAAGCCGTTTGAGTACCTGATTTTAAAAGGAATGTGATTGAGGCATGACATGCAAGAAGCGTCCCTAGAACTGTGTCTGGGGACGCTTTTGTTATGGTTGTTGAAGTACTATTCGACGGGCTTTAGTTGATCGATGGGAGTGCCGAATGCTGCGGTGTTGTCCTCATCGTCATCATCAATCATGTCGTCGTAGGCTTGAGGTGGCTTGATGGCACATAGGACTTTGAGCAGCGGCTGAGCGGCATGGACTCCTTTTTCGTTGGGGATGAATTGTCCCTTGCCATTGAAATGGTCGGTCATGCCGTAGGTGAATGTTCCCCCCTGAGTGACCTGTGGATTTATGTAGAAACCGATACTGCTAGCCTCAAACAGGGTGCGGACCGATTCGAGTTCATTGGCATAACCCTCGGTCTGCTCGTAATCAAGCATCTTGAGATAAAGCACGCCATCGACGACGCCCAGTTTGATCATCTTGTTCTCGTACTGATAGATATATTCTCCATCATAGATTTCAGGTGCCTGGCCCATGGAGCTGGCAAACGAGCTAATCTGGTTCAGAATCATCTCTGGGTTGGTGGTTTTGGCTGCGATTACCCCATTCCATTCGCCCTCAAGATGGGGATCGCGCGCCATGCCTATGGCAATGGGGCCGTCAATGCTGGCAAGGATTGACTCCAGGTCGATTCGCCCAATGTAAGGGAGCTTTTTGAACATGCCGATGAGCTGCTGAATTTGCTGTAGCTTGACGAAGTTGCCTCCCTTGACACTCATGGCGACAATATAGTCCATCGAGTTAGGGATTGCCTTGAGGAAGTTAGCATCAGCACCAGCAAGCGTTGTGGTTAGCAACTTATTATAGTCGCTGTTCTCATCGGCAATGATGCGCGTAGTCAGGTCGGCACTTGCTTCGTTAAGATTGAGATGGCACTCGTAGGCCTTAGCGTCGCTCTCAGTAAATATCTCGACCAAGGGCAGTCTCTGAGCGATTTCTCGATAGGTCTTGCTCTTTTTCAAGATCAGTTTAAGTCCTTCTTGCTGCAAGTAAGCGTTGATGTCACCATCTGCATTAATGACCTGCTTGACCTGGTCATTATCAAGGATGCTCTGGCGCTGTTTCTTGAGTATCGTTACAGCATGCTTTGCCGCTTTGTTGACATCCATCGCCTTGTTGACTGTTGCGATAAGCAACACCTTGTCGTTGATGACATAGATGTTGTCCTCGCGGTAGATGCAGTTGATTCCCTCTACTTGCTGGAAGTCTCCTCCTGTGCGGCGCTCTATAGTTTTGCGCGCTGCCGTCTCATCGTCGAGGGTAGCAAGCAGGACTGAGCCAAAGGTCTTGTTGGTGAAGAAAGCGAACGCCTTGCCGCTGGTGTTCAATCCCATGTAGGGCAGGTCGGTGAGTAGCGTGGACAAGGTCGATGCATCATTTTCATCGACAACGGGCTTGATGGCTTCTGGAATGACCAGGTTTCCATCGTCATTGATGCCCGTCTTGTTGAGGATGTCGGGCACATTGATTGACACCACGCCCAAAGCATCAGCGGGTATCATCTTTTCCAGGTTGTCGTTGACACTAGTGCACGATGCAAGCAAGAGCAGCGTGATGACGAAAGTTAAAACTCTAGATGACTTCATCGTCAATGAGAAAAGTGAAATGATAGTTGTACTAAAAGTGCTGCAAAATTACGAATTAATTGAGAATTGAGAATTGTGAATTGTGAATTATTTTTACCCAAAAAGGTGGGATATTCAAAAAAGTTATTAACAAGGGGTCATTTTTTGCTTGAGAGATGGTCTATTTTTGGAAATTAATGTCTATATTTGTTCCGCTAAATGAACCATTAAAACAAACCACATATGTACGATATCTCTGACCTACTACGTGAGTTGCTTGACCGCTACAGCAATACTAGCGACCTAGACCAAGAGTTTCGTCGCATGCTCCGTGACGATCCCGCCCTGGAGGACGACTATGCTGAGTGGTGCGATGAACATGGCTACAAGAAAGCCACTGGTTTCCGTGATTTCATTAACGAGATTGTCGAGTCGCAAGACTCTTTCTGGGACAATTACCAGGAGTTTGGCAATAATATTTAGTCTTAATTGAGAATCAAAAATGGCCGCGCCATGTGAAGGCTGCCAATGTTCTTGATTCTTGCTATAAAGTAATGACCAACCGTCGTTTTATTGCCGAGTGGGAGCCACAAAAAGGTGTGCTCATAGCTTGGCCACATACTGACACCGACTGGACTTCCACCCTGCCGGCAGTGAATAAATGCTACCGGCACGTGGCACAAGCCATCACCGAAGATGAACATCTGATCATCGCTGCGCCCGATGTCGACATGGTGCGCGAGCAGCTCAATGGCCTTGATAACACACGATACTCCATTGTAGAAGTGCCTACCAATGACACATGGGCGCGCGACTTTGGGCCGCTTACGGTTGAAGTCGACGGTACCCCTACCCTGCTAGACTTTACCTTCAACGCCTGGGGAATGAAGTTTGCTGCCGACAAGGATAACCTCATCACCTCGCGCCTAATTTGGCACGGTGCATTGCCATTGCCTGCCGAGAACCAACGCGACATGGTGCTTGAGGGTGGCTCGGTCGAAACCGACGGGCGCGGTACCCTGCTTACCACAAGCGAGTGCCTTCTATCGCCCAACCGCAATTCACACTGGAGCCGTGCCGAGATTGAACGCCAGCTAAAGTTGCGGCTAGGTGTCACCAAGGTGCTGTGGCTGGACCACGGTAGCCTTCCTGGTGACGACACTGACAGCCACATCGACACGCTGGCTCGCCTAGCACCTGGCAACACCATCGTACACATTACCGCACTGCCTGATAACGAGGAATATCGTGAGGTGCAACGCATGATTGAACAGTTGCAAACATTTACCAACGCCGACGGCATTCCATTCCGACTAGTACCCCTGCCCGCACCTTCACCAAA
>JAEEVE010000159.1 GCA_016290765.1 Muribaculaceae bacterium | reverse complement strand
CGTGACATCCCCCTTGACCACAAGTGGGCCTTGTTGCATGCCATACACACCACAGCTGACTTTGATATGGAGAGAATTCTCTACACCGACCCAGGGGCTGTGGCAACGCTTTATGATAAGATTGCCAGTGGCAAGTTGACCACTATCGTTACAGATGTTACTATGGTGGTAAGCGGCATCCGCAAGGGGGCACTCTCACGGCTTGGCGTGGAGGCAAAATGCTATCTGCACGACCCACGTGTCGCTGAAATGGCTGCGGCTCTAGGCATCACTCGCACTCAGGCGGGAATACGCCTTGCAGTTGAAGAGCATCCCGATGCGCTGTTTGCCTTTGGCAACGCCCCCACGGCACTCATGGAACTGTGCGACCTCGTGCGTAAGGGCAAGGCTCTGCCTGCAGGCATCATTGCTGCACCGGTGGGTTTTGTGCATGTGTGCGAGTCGAAACACATGGTTAAGCCGTTCAAAAGCGTTCCCAAAATCATTGTTGAGGGCCGCAAGGGTGGCAGCAACCTTGCCGCCACGCTGTGCAACGCCATTTTGTGCTTTGACGATGCAGCACAACTAAAACCCGGACGTGACTTATGAAATTCTTTGTGATTGGCATAACCGATGCCCCCCAGCCTTATTTCCCTCCCGAGGTGCTGGAAATCATCAAGCAGGGGCAATTGTTCTCGGGCGGCAAGCGGCATCACGAACTTGTGGCTGATTTTTTGCCTGAGGGAGCGCAATGGATTGACATCACTGTGCCGCTGGATGCTGTCTTTGAGAAGTATCAAAATAACAATGACGTAGTGGTGTTTGCCAGCGGCGACCCCTTGTTCTTTGGCTTTGCCAATACTATCAAGCATCGCCTCCCCGAGGCTGAGATCGTTCTTTACCCGGCTTTCAACTCCCTTCAAACTTTGGCTCACCGCCTTGTGATGCCTTATCACGACATGCGCATCGTGTCGCTCACTGGCCGTCCTTGGCCCGAATTTGACAAGGCTTTGATAGAGCGGGCTACCAAGATTGGAGTACTCACTGACCGCGAGCACACGCCAGCCGCCATAGCCGGGCGAATGCTCGACTATGGCTACGATGGCTACACCATGCATGTGGGAGAACATTTGGGGAATCCCGAATGCGAGCGAATCACCACGCTGTCGCTTCAAGCAGCTCTTGGTCAAGAATTTGATTACCCAAATTGCTTAATCCTGGCAGGCAACGATTTGCGGCCTCGACACTTTGGCATTCCTGAGAGTGAATTTGCCCTTCTCGATGGCCGTGAGAAGATGATAACCAAGATGCCAGTCAGGTTGCTCACGCTCCAGGCACTTGAGTTGACTCGCCGGCAAGTGATGTGGGATATAGGTTTTTGCACTGGCAGCGTCTCGATTGAGGCCCGTCTGCAATTTCCACACGTGCACATCGAGGCCTTTGAATGCCGCCCTGAGGGCGAGGCGCTAATGCGCGAAAACAGCCGCCGGTTTGGCGCGCCAGGCATCAACTGCCACATTGGCGATTTCCTTGATATCGATATCAGTCAATTGCCACACCCCGATGCGGTGTTTATTGGCGGGCATGGCGGTCATCTTAAGGAAATCATAAAGAAAGTGCTAAAGGTCCTCACTCCCGACGGGTGTATCGTGATGAACAGTGTTACAAGCGCAGCTGTTCACACCGACAGCCATCGGCTCTTTAATGAGGCGTGCGAGGAATTTGGATTAACCCAAGAGCCTCCCTTGCGCATTATAATCAACGATAACAATCCAATAGCCATACTGAAATGTCGAAGATAGCCGTCATCAACATCAGCAAGGAGAGCGAGAAAATTGCACACATCCTGCAATCAGATTTAGGAGCAAAATCCATTAGTCGCTCCCAAGTGGGCAAGAACTGGACAGATTTTGAAGTCTTTATCTTTGTTGGGGCGATGGGAATTTGCGTGCGCACCATTGCTCCTTTCATCAAAGACAAGCATGAAGACCCTGCCGTGCTGTGTATAGACGGCATGGGAAAGAATGTGATTTCGGTGCTCTCGGGCCATGTGGGTGGTGCCAATGAGTGGACGCGGCTTGTGGCAGCAGTTCTTGGTGCCAATCCTGTCATTACCACTTTGAGCGACAATGCTGGCTTGTGGGCTTTAGATACACTTTCTAGTCGTTTCAATTGGCCCATTGCTAGTGAAGACGATCTGAACGCCTGCATCTTTGCCTTCGTCAACCGAAAGCCAACCGCACTATTTCTCGAGGTGCGTGATGAGGGCACAGAGTACTTGGAGCGCACGCTTCCAAGCCATGTCACCATCGTCGATGATTTGAGCGAGGTGACAGCTCAAAAATATAAACTCGTCATCATGGTCACACCGTTCAACAAGCCCTGTATCAATGGCGTGCTCACCCTGCACTTTGTGCCAATGGTGGGAACCATTGGGTTTGGACTGGCTCATCACCCCGATGACTATGAGCAAATCTACGACCAGATGGATGAGGCCATCGCCAAGCAAGGCTTGTTGCCATGTGCCACAAAGTATTGTACTATTGATGTTAAGGCCGACGAGCCATTTATTGATATACTTGAAGAAGAGGGACATGAAGTGGAATTCTTCACTGCCGAACAACTAAAGGCAGTGGATGTGCCAACTCCAAGTGACACCGTAGCAAAACATGTGGGCACTCCCAGCGTGTGTGAGGCGGCGGCGATTCTGGGCTCGAATAATGGCAAATTGATTATTCACAAGATAAAAGGCAAGAATTGGACCGCTGCAGTTGCCATCGACCGCAAGTATTTACGTCACCAACAGGGACACATCGAGATTGTGGGTGCTGGTCCTGGCGACCCCGACCTGGTGTCGGTGCGTGGTCGCAAAATGCTTGAGCGAGCCGATCTCATACTCTATGCCGGCTCACTTGTGCCGCGTGAACTCACCACTTGCCACAAGCCTGGCGCTGTGGTGCGCAGTTCGGCGAGCATGAATCTTGAGGAGCAATGCGCTCTCATGAAGGAGCATTACGATCGCGGGCATTTCATCGTGCGACTGCACACTGGCGACCCCTGCATCTTTGGCGCCATACAGGAACAGATGGCATTCTTTGACCAACACGGCATGGACTATCACATCACGCCAGGCATCTCGTCGTTCCTGGCTGCTGCCGCCGAGCTTCGCAGCCAGTTCACAATTCCCGAGCGTACCCAGACCATTATCCTCACCCGTGGTGAGGGACGCACGCCGATGCCCGCGAAGGAACAGTTGCATCTGCTGGCACGCAGCCAGAGCACGATGTGCATTTTCTTGAGTGCATCGATAGTCGACGACGTACAGCGTCAGTTGCTGCAGGAATATCCTGAGGACACTCCTGTGGCGGCTTGCTACCACCTCACCTGGCCCGACCAGAAGATTTATCGCGGACAACTGAAGGATTTGTCGAAGATTGTTCGTGACAACAACCTCACGCTCACAACAATGATTGTTGTGGGTGAAGCTATCGACAACCGAAAGGGTCTGTCTGAGCTATACAACAAGCATTTCACTCACTTATTCCGTAAGGGCGACGTATGATTCTGGTATTTGGCGGCACAACCGAGGGACGCATAGCGGCTAAGGTGCTCGACGAGTCGGGTGCCATCTACTACTATTCCACCCGAAGCGATGTGCAAGACATTCAACTTGCACATGGTGTGCGCCTTACCGGAACAATGGAACTTGCCCAAATGAAGGCGTTCTGCCATGAGCACGATATCGCCCTCATCATCGATGCTACCCATCCGTTTGCCCAAAATTTGCATCACAATGTGGTGAATCTGGCGCAACAGTTGGTTGTACCACTCATTCGCCTGAACCGCATTTTCCCGCCCCACGATGCCAATCTCGTATGGTGTCGCGACTATGACGATGCCATTCACCAACTCAACAAGCACAATGTCGAGCGCCTGCTTGCCTTAACCGGTGTCAACACCATTGGCAAGTTGAAGGATTATTGGCAACACAATGAGTGCTGGTTCCGCATTCTTGACCGCGACGAGTCGCGTGAAGCAACTGCCACTGCAGGATTTCCACAAGACCATCTTGTGTACTACGAATCTCATGGTAGCGAGCAGTTGCTCAAGCAGTTGCAGCCGCAAGCCATCATCACCAAGGAGAGTGGCACCAGTGGCGGTTTTGTTGAGAAAGTGGATGCGGCTCGTCGCAATGGGGTGCTCACCTTTGTCGTGGAATGCCCTCCATACCCTTCGGCCCCCGGCTTGGCAATTGAGCATGTCAATGGCCCTCATGGCTTGCGCAGGGCAGTGGAGAAACTCCTGCCTGAGTTTTATCCTTTGCACAGCGGCATCACAACAGGCACATGCGCCACAGCGGCCGCAATAGCAGCCACTATGCGTCTCACAACAGGCGAGACACCCTCGGTGGTGGCCGTGGTGCTTCCCAATGGTGAGACAATACAAGTGCCAGTGATTTATGGTGATGGTTATGCCTCAGTTTTCAAGGAGGCAGGCGACGATCCCGACATAACCAACGGCATTGAAATTCGGGCCTCGGTGACGCTCTGCGACAAGTTTGAAATCCTGGGTGGAGAAGGCGTTGGCACTTTCATGGTTCCTGGATTTGACTATCCACCCGGCGAGTCAGCCATCAACAAGGGTCCGCGGCAGATGATGCGCGAAAACATCAAGCAAAACGTGCGCATTGTCATTTCGGTTCCCGAAGGAGTTGCCAAAGCGAAACGTACTTTTAATCCACGCTTGGGCATAGAGGGTGGAATAAGTATCATTGGCGTGTCGGGCATCGTCAAGCCATTCTCTGAAGAGGCATTTATTGAGAGTATTCGCAAGTGCATGCAGGTGGCTAAGGCTTCTGGAACTGATCGTGTAGTCATCAACAGCGGTGGAAAGAGTGAGCGCTTTGTAAAGACACTATATCCCGAGTTGCCACAGCAGGCATTTGTGGAATATGGCAACTACATTGGAGAAACGTTAAGTATAGCCAATGAATTAGGCATCAAGAACGTGACGCTGGGTGTCATGCTCGGCAAAGCGGTGAAACTCGCTGCTGGCAACCTCGACACGCACAGCCGCAGTTCAACGATGGACAAAGATTTTATTTCTTCTATGCTTCACGAAGCAGATTGCGACATCGACATCTTAGGTATCACTCTTGCCCGTGAACTGTGGGAAATAATCCCGCAAGACAAGCTACAAGCTTTTGCCACCGTGGTGATTAACCACTGTGCGGAGCATTGCGACAAACTGCTGCCTAATGGCAAGCTGTTGATATTAATGATAACCAATGATGGTGTCATATATGGTTAAATAATGAGTGATTTATATCTTTGCAAACTATTAATATTGATAAAATGAAGAAATTATTTGGACTTTTTGCGATGGCTGTTTTGCTTGCTGCATGTAGCAATAACAGTGCAAAAAACGGCAATGCCGAAGGTGGTTCTCATGAATCAATCACAGTGAAGTATGCCAAAGGATTTACCGTGCGAGACTCGGATGATGTTAGACTTGTCGATGTAGGCAAAAAGGACCATTTCGCTTTGGTGAAAGACGACAACGCCGCTGTCCCCGAGGGATATACCAAGGTGACGGTACCCATCAAGAGTACAATATGCATGACTTCGCTTCAACTGTCGAATTTCACTATTCTTGATGCCCACGATGTGGTGAAAGGTATCACCAGTACCAAAAATCTTTTTGACGAGGACATCAAAACTCGCGTCAAAGACGGGCGGATTGTCAAGATTGGCATGGAAGGTGAGTTTGACAACGAACTCGTCATGGCTGCCAACCCCGATGTTATTTTCATCTCGCCATCGAAGCGCGGTGGTTATGAGTCAATCAAGGAAACAGGCATCACGCTGGTTCCGCATCTTGGATACAAAGAGTTGGACCCGCTGGGACAAGCCGAATGGATTAAATTCATAGGCATGTTTATTGGCAAGGAGAAAGAGGCCAACGAGATTTTTGCTGGAATCGAAAGCCGCTACAACGACCTAAAAGGAAAAGCCGCCAAGGTGGCCAATCGCCCAACCGTAACCAGTGGAGAGATGCATTATGGCAACTGGCATGCCGTGGGTGGAAAGAACTATCTGGCTCAAATCTTCCGTGACGCCGGTGCCGACTATGTCATCAACGACGATGAGGAATCGGGCGAAGACCTAGAGTTTGAGAAGATGTATGCACTCTCGGCCAATGCCGACTATTGGCGCATCCTCAACAGCTTTGACGGTGAGTTCACTTACGAAGCACTTAAGGCAAAAGAGCCTCGCAACGAGATGTTAAAAGCTTTCAAGGAGAAAAAGGTGATTTACTGCAACATGAAGCAGACTCCTTATTATGAGATTGAGCCTGTCAAGCCCGATGTTTTGCTGAAGGACTTGATTGCCATTTTTCATCCCGAATTGGTTGAAAAAGATTACGCCCCAACTTTTTACCGCTTGTTGAAATGAAACGCACCCTGCCCTTGATGCTTGCTCTCATCGTTGGAATTATCGTTATGGTGATTGTCAACCTGTTCATTGGAACCATAAAGATTCCGGTGGGCAGCATTTGCAGCATATTGATGGGACAGGGAAGTGAGTCGGAAATCTGGACCAACATCATTTTGAGTTCTCGCTTACCACAGGTGCTTACAGCTATTGCAGCTGGGGCAGGACTTGCTGTAAGCGGACTGATGATGCAGACCATCTTCCACAACCCACTTGCTGGTCCTTCGATTTTGGGTATTTCTAATGGCGCCAGCCTGGGAGTGGCTTTTGTGATTCTTCTTTCGGGACAGAGAGGTGGTGTGGCTTTGAGCACAATTGGCTACCTGGGTGACGCTTCGGTAACAATGGCTGCTATCATTGGAGCCGTTGCGGTAATGATGCTCATCGTGTGGATTTCGGGAGTCGTGAAAGGCAATGTCACGCTATTGATTATCGGCGTGATGATTGGTTACCTAGCCACAGCCATCATCGGCGTGATGAAGTTTCTCAGTCCCGAGGAAGATGTGAAGGCATTTGTGGTGTGGGGACTGGGATCGTTCTCTCGTGTCTCTGGCGACGAGATGGTGCTGTTCATCGTACTGATGTGCATCCTGCTGCCTATGGCCTACCTATTGGTAAAGCCTATGAACCTTCTTCTGTTGGGCGACCGTTATGCAGC
>JAEEVE010000158.1 GCA_016290765.1 Muribaculaceae bacterium | reverse complement strand
GATGACGGCTGTAAGCCACCGTGAACTCGGGATGCCCCTGGAAAGTGACGACCTGGTTGCCTATCCTGAACGACTCGTTCTTGCAGAAATCGCTGGTGGCACACAGCACGGCGTCCTGCGGTAATGCGGTCACCTGGTCATGGTGACTGTAGAGCAAACGCATCTCCTGGCCCGGGAAATAGGGCGCCATGCGCTCATCAATCACTTGCGAGGCCCGAACTCCGGCACCGAACCCGCCTTCATACTGCCTAACTTCACCGCCCAGTGCCCTAGCAATCGCCTGATGGCCGAAGCACACGCCCATCAGTTTAGCACCACGGCAATAGGCGTGTTCAATCCAATTCACCAGCGCGGCAATCCATGGTTTGTCATCATAGGCCGAGTCCAAGCTGCCGGGCACCAGATACAGCTCATCGGTGTTAACCGATGAGGGCAATTCGCCCTGCCACGTCTGGAATATCTTGTATGAAACCTGTTCACCGATTGCGGCAAACAGGTCCATAAACAGTGACTCGTAATTGGGGATGAAATCGGGCAGCCTTCCAGGAAAGGTGTCACACAACAAAATGTTGACACGTATCATAGCTCGTCCATCTCCTCTCCTGTGCGTTCCATGATGCTGGCGGCAAGCCCGTCGGCAGTCTGTATGATGGTAACCAGCGGATAAAGCTTGCGGGCGGCATCGTAGTTGCGCACGTCTTCAAAGCTGTTCTGGTTTACGCCCCAGGCTCCCATGTGCCAGCGAATGGCAAGCATCTCGTCGTCGTCAAGGGGAAGGCCGCTACACAGGAGCAGTGTCAGCGATTTTTCGCCATGCCCCATCGGAAAACCCTTGTAGGTGATTTTGTAACCCTCGGCATCTTCCCAAATGCCCAGCGCATTCTTGCGTTTCTTAACCGTGCGCTTGTAAATGTCGCACTTGCACACGTCATGAAGCAGACTGCAAAGGATGATGCTGTCGCGCTTCACCTCATGCTCCAGGCCCGGTTCAACCGTCTTCATGGCTTCGAACACGGCGAGCGCTGCCTTGCAGGTGTTGAGCGAATGACGGGCCAAGCCGCCCTCGACATTCAAGTGATGGCCAGCCGAAGCGGGAGCAGTAAAAAAGCCCCAACTCTCTAAATCTCCTATCACGTCCTCAATGCCTTCACGTCCTGTGGAACGGAGCAACTCCAGAATTTCTTCTTTGCAAGTCATGTGTTTTAGTTTTTTAGTTTCTAGTCCCTAGTTTTTAGTCCCTAGTTTCTTGTCCTTAGTTGTTAGTTGGGCTTAGGCTTTCTTGTAGCCGTGTTCGCGGCGGTACTTGCGCACGTCACGGAAAAGGTCGGTGGCATAGACGAAATTGTTCAAGTCCTCGTTGTCCACGTTGTAGATTTCGTCCTTATTGCCTATCCAGCCCACATGGCCCTTGTTGATGAAAATGATGTTCTCGCCGATACCCATCACCGAGTTCATGTCGTGGGTGTTGATGATGGTGGTGATGCCAAACTCGTGAGTAATGTCGCTCAGCAACTCGTCAATAACAATCGAGGTCTTGGGATCGAGGCCCGAGTTAGGCTCATCGCAGAACAGGTACTTGGGGTTCAAGGCAATGGCACGTGCAATAGCACAGCGTTTTTGCATACCTCCCGAAAGTTCGCTGGGGAACTTGTTCTCGCTGCCAGTGAGGTTCACGCGGTCGATACAGAACTGTGCGCGGTCGCGAATCTCGCCCATGGTCATCTTGCTGAACATGACCAGCGGAAACATGACGTTGCCCATAACCGTCTCGCTGTCGAACAAGGCAGAACCCTGGAAAAGCATACCGATCTCCTTGCGCAACTCCTTGCGCTGCTTGCGGTCCATGCGGGTAATATCACGTCCATCGTAGAGGATTTCGCCCTCGTCAGGCTCAAAGAGGCCCACGATGTTCTTGATCAACACCGTCTTGCCTGATCCAGACTGGCCAATGATGAGGTTGGTCTTACCATCATAAAGTTTGGCGTTGATATCAAAGAGCACCTGACGAATGCCACCATCCTCCTTAAAGGTCTTGGAAACGTGCTTAACTTCAATCATGTATAAGTAGTTTGTTCTTAATTGTGTTAGTACTTAGTTCTCGCAGTCCTCAGTCATTAGAGCAACAAGAGAGTTAAGATGACGTCTGCCACAAGAATCATGATGTTGCACATCACCACAGTGTCGGTGCTCGCCTTGCCCACCTCGACCGAGCCTCCCTGCATGGTGTAGCCATAGTAGCAGGCGATTGTGGACATAATGAAAGCGAAGAACAGCGACTTGATTAAGGCAAACCAGACATACCACGGGATGAATAATGACTGGATACCAAAAAGGTAGGTATCGCCATCGACAATGCCGGTGACGAGGCAAATGAGCCAACCACCCAACAGGCTGGTAGCCATACAGATGATGACCAGGAACGGCAGGATAGTAATTAGGGCAAGAATCTTGGGAGCAGCCAAGAAGTTGGCGCTGTTGATGCCCATAATGTCAAGGGCGTCGATCTGCTCGGTCGCCCTCATGGTGCCTATCTCACTGGCAATATTGGAACCTATCTTACCCGACAAGATAAGACACAAAATCGTTGACGAGAACTCCAGCAAAATAATCTCACGCGTTGTCAGACCTACCGTGTAGCGCGGCAGCAACGGGTTAGAGATATTGAGCTTAATCAGGATAGTACACAACGAGCCGATGAACAACGACACGATAATGATCAACGGAATCGAATCGATGCCCAACTTGGCGATCTCGTCGGTATAGCGTTTGAAGAACACTTTCCACTTGTCAGGGATAGCGATAACCCTCCACATGAACATGCAGTAGTCTCCAAACTTATCCAGCATTTTAGTCAGTAACATAATATCGTTGTTTGTTATTAGACCTTAGTCTTTGGCCTGCAAAGGTAATCATTTTTTAGAGAATAGTTGAATGTGAATAGCTAATATTCAACTACCGTATTACTTACAGGAGAGCACTCTCGTCGATGAGGCCATTGAGCATGGCATAGACCGTGAGACCAGCCACACTCTTGATTCCCGTCTTGCGGGTGATGTTCTTGCGGTGGCTGATGACGGTGTGCACACTCACGTTGAGGACATCGGCAATTTCCTTGTTGGTTTTGCCCTGTGCCATCTGCACCAGGACTGCCGTCTCACGCTTGGTGAGCTCATAATTGTTCTTGGGGTCATCGTCCTGGCCAGGAGCAACCTGGGCGAGAGTCTCGATTACCACCGAACGGCTGTCGCGGATATCGACCACAGCATCATATTGCTTGAGCTGCTCCCGCTCGACATACTGATAAACCAATGCCACAAGAGCCAATGGTTGCTCGCTGCGCAAGCGTGACGGTTCATCGATGAGGGTGGGATTGACGAGTACGATGTCGGGGCGAGAAGCAAGCAGCCGCTCCTCGAGATGCTCGGTACTCATCTCTGGCTCCAGAACCTTGAAACGAATCTGTCCTTCAAAGATGGATTTGAGCCCCTCCAGAATCACCTCTGACGGTTCAACAATCAACAGGCGCTTTTTCATCTCAGTATCGCGTGTTCAAGGTGCTTCACCAGTGGAACCATAATTTTTTCCTCAATCAGGGTGTGCTTCTTGAGGTCCTCGCTCAGGCGCAGGATGTCATATACCACATCCAGCACATTGTCGTCATCGACCTGCGGCGGCAGATATTTGAACAGGATATTAAGCAGATCGTCGAGTTTTCCCTCGATATCGCTGTGGGTGTGCAGGAACTCGTCGATACCGTAGGTCACATCCTTCTTGCCATCCATGAGCGCCCGGATATGAGGAAACACGTCATGCTCCTCGTGCTGGAAATGAGCCTCGACCTCCGACTTGTACTGCTTGAAAAAATTGATGAACACATGCCCGATGCGGCCTCCCAGTTGCTGGGCTATGGCATCAAGGTGGCACTCGATGTGCGGCAAGCGTTTATCGACATAATACTTGTGAGAACGCTCCAAATAAGGCACCAGCCCCGTCATGTCGGTACCCAGGATCGTTGCCGTCGAGGGGACATAATTGTTAAAGGTATAAACGTTGCAGATAAGCAGGAAGAAAGTCGTATCTACCCCACTCGACTCGCAAACGTCGGCAATTGAGCGGTCGCCAAAACCGAGTGCTATGCCCAAGCGCGAGGGCAAGGTCAGCAACGACGGGTGAGCGGTAATCAGGTCGCTCAGGCGGCTTTCACTCGAGAATAATCGTGATTTCATCATTTCGTAGTATTGTTGTTATTGTTTTCTCTAAATCGTGTAGTCCGGTCAAAAATGATCAAGGGGCTGACGTCCCACGCTTGTCGCTGTTGGGTCGTGAGGCCTGTGCTGTCACCGATAACCGACATATTTCGGGGCTGGATAGCACTCTTAACTGGATAGCGCAAGATGCTGTGTCCTAAACCTTTCCACGGGTAAGCATTGGCACCCATCACGTCAAGAAGCGTGGGAAAGACATCTACTTGGCCGATAATGGACTCGTAGCGCAACGTAGTATCACAACCCGCGATAATCAACGGGATTCCCCAGTCGTTAGGCCCCCATTCGTAATCGGTTTTTCCCAACACCCGGTTGAGGTAGAGCTGCGTGTGGTCGCTGACAATGGCCACAATCGTATTTTGGGCCAAGCCTCTGTGTTGCAAAGCCTCGATAAAGGCGCCGATGCAGCTATCGGTGAGATGGACACAGTTGAGATAGCCGCGAGCCTCGGCGTTGAGCGTGTCGCTTGCCGTAATCCACGAGGGGGGCACTTTGCCATCGGTGTAAGGCGTGTGCATCGTCATGGTGACCATCTCCAGGAAAAACGGCTGGCGCAGTTGCGGCAACAGCTCACCGGCAAAGTCGGTGAGGGCAGCATCGTCGATATTGTTATGGCGCGAGAGCGCCTGTGTCAGATGCTCACGTGTATAGAGCGAGTCAAAGCCGTAGGTGCGAGCCGTGACGTTTTGGTTCCAATTCACACCAGGGGTGCAGATAACCTCCCGACAATCATAGCCAGGCAATGCAGCTGCCAACGAGGGGTAAGGTCCCTCACCATGATGCACGGCCACCACACCGTCACGCAATGGCAACAAGCCTGTATTGTAGATGAAATGGGCATCGCTGGAATGGCCGTGGCTGGTCTGGAACAAAACGTGGGGAGCATAGATGACGCTGTCGCAGTTTACCAGGCTGTTCAACACGGGGGTCACCTCCCGACCATCCACTTCCATGCCGATGGGCCAGGTATGCAATGACTCAACAATGAAGAGTACCAAATTGTGACCGCTGACAGAGCAATAGGGATTATCGCTGTATTGCGGGCAGTCTTGAGTGAGAAAACGGTCAATCATGGCACGCTCTTCGTCTGTGACCTTATGGGTATTGAACAGTGACTGATAGAGTGAAAACAGGCCATAGGGAATCAGACCGTTCTGTGCAAAATAATCGCGATTGCTGAAGTTGTGCAGAAAGCGCTTCTCGTAGTTCTCCCCCTTAATGACATAGCCCGCTAGAGCTAATACCAAGCACCCTGCCAAGGAAAGTAGGAACGGCTTGATATGGCCACTCACTGAAGGCTTGCGACACGAGAACAGGCTCACAACTATCAGCAACAGATAGGGAGCCACAATGAGCAAGTCTTGCCAGCGCATAAGGTCCAAAGTGCTTGCAGCAAGAGTCGAATTGACATTCTCGGTGAGCGTCAAGCTACGCCAAGGCATCAAGTCGTCATATACGCGACAATAGCACACCTGTATCATGCACCATAGCGTGAGCAAGGTGAGCGGTATCCAGATGAGCCAACGCCATCGTCGGGGCAAGAGCCAGTAAGGGGAAAGCAACAGCAAGGCATTGGCAATAGAAATGGCGACCACGTGCCAGTGGTGGAATAGGTTCCCCACCCCACCCAACTGAGTGTCGAGAGCTAGCACAAAGCACTGCCAGGCAGCAACAGCTACACATGACACAAAGAAAAGTGTGTCCCAGCGCTTATTATGCCTTAAACTCGACTCCACTTGGAATACTAGACTTTCTTAATGATGTGGGAAACCACACCCCAAATCTGGAAATTGCTGTCTTCGGCCACCTTCAGTTCGGGAAATGATGCGTTGGCTGGCGTGAGATAGATACCATCGTCACGCACGCTCAGCTTCTTGACCGTGAAATCGCCATCGATAAAGCACACGGCAATGCTGCCTTCGTGAGGAGGCAAGGAACGGTCAATAATGAGCAGGTCGCCCTCGTTGATGCCTGCATTGACCATCGAATCGCCCATCACACGGGCGCAGAAAGTGGCAGCAGGATTAGTGATCAAGGCACGGTTCAGGTCAATACTATCGGCATATTCGCCCTGTGCCGGGCTAGGAAAGCCTGCCTGAACACGCCCCTCAAAGAACTGCAATCCTGACAGTTTCTCATCGTTTTGCAGTTGTGATATTTTGATTTCGTCCATTAGTTTAGACCTTTACAATCAACCCGTCATAGGCCAGTTCCACCCCCTGCGGCAATAGTTTTGGCGATTCGGCATGAAGCCCCATGCGATCACTCATGTGGATGAGCAATGCCCGCCCAGGTTTAACGCGTTTGATGATAGCTAGCGTTTCGTCAAGACACATGTGGGAAATGTGTTCACCCACACGCAGCGAGTTAATGACCAGCAAAGGCACTCCGATGAGGCTCTCCACGACCTCGTCGTCAATAGTCTTGGCATCGGTAATGTAGGCCAATGGACCGATGCGGAAGCCCAGAATAGGCAATTTGTAATGCATCACAGGAATGGGCTCAACGCGCACGCCCTCGACCAAGAACGGTGTATCATCATCGATGACGTGCTCCTCGAATTGAGGCACACCCGGATAAGGATTCTCGACAAAACAATAGGGAATCCGCTTGTGGAGGTGCATGAGCACATCAGCCCGGGCATATAGCGGCATTGGACGCTCAAAACAGTAGGCCCGCAGGTCGTCGAGTCCGGCCACATGGTCAAAATGGATGTGTGTCAACAACACCGCATCCAGGTTGTCATCGCTGGCACAAAGCATCTGAGTGCGGAAGTCGGGGCCGCAGTCAATAAGAATTCTTGCGCCCTGATAACGCACGATGGCCGAAGTGCGCAAACGCTTGTCTCGCGGGTCATCGCTCATGCAAACGGGACAATGGCAA
>JAEEVE010000157.1 GCA_016290765.1 Muribaculaceae bacterium | reverse complement strand
AGCGGTTGGGTCTGTCGGCCACGGCCTATTACACATCGACCGACGGGTCGCGCCGCAACCAATACAATGGCCACTTGACCGACTGGGAGCACCAAGGCAGCGGCCGCTTGAAACTCGAATGGCTTCCTGCTGACAGTTGGCATGTGAGCAATATCATATCGCTGTCGGTGAGCCGCCAAGGAGGCTATCCTTACGAATATACTGCCACGGGCCAAATTTCCTACAACGACACCTGCTTCTACCGCCGCACCGCTATCATGGACGGCCTGACGGTGCAGAAGCGCAATGCGCACTACACCTTGTCGAGCATCACCAGTTATCAGTATCTCAACGACAACATGACGCTCGACCAGGACTTCACTCCCCTGCCCTATTTCACACTGACTCAAGCTCGCAAAGAGCATGCAGTGACCGAGGACATCGTTGCCCGCAGCCATGGAGGCAATGCTTACCAGTGGACGCTGGGCACCTTTGGCTACTATCGTCACATGAAGATGCAAGCTCCCGTAACCTTTAAGGACACTGGCATCGCCGAGCTGATTGAGGGGCACCGCAACGAAGCGATGCCCAACTATCCCATCCGCTGGGATGAGCGCCATTTTGTATTGGGCAGCGACTTTACCATGCCCACCTGGGGTGCTGCCCTGTATCACCAGTCGAGCTATCGCTGGGGCCGCTGGACCTTTGTCGCTGGCCTGCGCCTGGACTATGAACATGCCACATTGCGATATCATAGCCACACCCACACTGGCTACAGCATTACCAAGCTAGCCGACGGAAGCACCTATGCGCACAACAACATCGACATCGATGACCATGGCACACTCAAGAAAGATTTTGTGCAATTATTGCCCAAGTTTAACGTTACTTATCATGTGAGCAACCATGCCAGCCTCAACTTGACGGTGTCGAAAGGGTCTAAGGCTGGCGGTTTCAACACGCAGATGTTCAGCGACGTGCTGCAGCAGCGGTTGATGGGCATGATGGGCATTGGTGCGAGCTATGACATTGACCAGATCGTGGGCTATCGCCCCGAGAAGGCATGGAACTATGAGCTGGGAGTCCACTGGACGGGTTGTGATGGCCGCCTGACGACCGACGCGAGCGTGTTCTATTTGGATTGTCGCGACCGCCAGTTGACCATCTTCCCCGACGGCACCACCACCGGTCGCGTGATGACCAATGCAGGCAAGACGCGCAGTGTGGGTGGCGAACTGTCGGTGCATGCCCTTCCCTGGAGCGGCGGTGACCTGCTGGTAAACTATGGCTTCACCGACGCGCGGTTTGTGGAATATAACGACGGCAAGGCCGATTATAACGACCGCCATGTGCCCTACTCTCCACAGCACACCCTGTATGCCCAGGTATTGCACACGTTCTCGCTCAATGGTGGTGACTGGGCGCATCAACTGACGCTCGACACCCATGTGCGAGGTGCGGGTGAGATCTACTGGAACGAGGCTAACACGATGCGTCAGCCATTCTATGCGCTTGTGGGTGCCAGCGTTACGCTTGCAGGCAAGCATTACTCGCTGCAGCTGTGGGGCCGCAACCTGACCGACACACGGTTTAGCACGTTCTACTTCGTGTCGATTGGGCATGAGTTCTTGCAACGCGGCCAGGGACGCACGATGGGAGCCACCTTGCGGATTCATCTATAACAGCCATCTCCTGGTGGAGGATGGAGGTTGTTTTTACTAGTTCACTTGTACACTACAATAAAATAAATAAAAAAATAAAAAATGAAAAAGTATTATTTGATGTTGGCTGTTGCAGCCATGACCTTGGGGTTCGCCTCATGTAGTAATGATGACCCTATTAAGACTGACACTTATGAGTATGGTGTAACTGGACTGATTACCAAGACCGTGAGCGGTGAATCGTTCTATGACAACACCAATGGTTATCCTAAATTCTTTATTGACTATGTCAAGGGCAGCGTCAAGCTTGAGCTTCATGATGTCAAATACGCTCCCATGATGCCTGCGCAGACGTTCACGCTCGACAACCTGAGCGCCACCTTTGCCAGCAGCGACCGCTACTCTCTGACCTCGGGCGATAAAACCTATACCGTAATGGAAGGCTACCAAGTGAAAGATGTTCGTTGCAATGCCCACATCGGTCTGTTTATGCACTACTTGACTTATTCGGTGGTGTCGGAACGTGGCACATCGAAGGTTTACACCTTCCCCTCGACCATTTTGTCGAAGTTGGCCGATGACAACTTGAACTATACCACTACCACCGATACATACTTTATATTCACATCTGAGATTGGTAACGAAGGCAGCTATACTGGCCATTTGGTATTGAACAACGTACAGTTCAGCATTGGTGATCGCCAGTCGCCCAAGATGACCATCACCATCCCCTATGATGAGCATGTGACACTGACGTCGACCAAGACGGGCTATATCGCTACAGGCACTGGCATCACGGGTCTGTACAAAGAAGGCAACATCGAGGTTCCATTTGAACAGAGCACCATCGACAACATGGAAATTGTTGTCGACGTGGTGAACAAGGAGTATAGCATCTCGTTTGACTGCATGGGTGGCTCTTATGAGAAGAGCGGCAAGCTGTATCTTTAAATCAAAGGAGTGAAAGGCAGTCAAAGGTAGCTAATTAGTGCTGGAACTGCCTTCATCCACCATCACATGTGCGATCGTCATTGTGGCTATCGCACATTTTTGTTATTTTCGATTAAATAACTTTAAAAATCGCCCTTGCGCAAGCTATATTTCGGTAGTTCGTGCGTTTAGTAGGATAAAAAGCATTACATTTGCACTAGAATTAAAAAAAGCAAAAATGAAAAAGATTCTATATCTGCTAGTTGCAGTAATTGCAATGACGGTGGTCAGTTGCGGCGACGACGATCCGGTGATACCCCGCGACCGTGACATTAAGTTCAGCACGTTTGAGCTGTTCCACATTGGTGGCACCACGCCCACAACCTCGCTTCAGTCGTGCGACATCACCATTCACCGCAAGACCTCGACAGCCGACATCACCATCAAGATTGCGCCAAACGGCACTGTTCAGACCTTTGCGCTGACGGGTGTGGCATTGACCTATGACGAGGAAAAGAACCACTACAAAGCCAACGTGTCAACGACTAGCGATCCCCGCGTAACCAACCTGGTTGCGCTGCTTGACTGCAATGACTACATCGCCGAATTGAGCTTTAAGCTCGATGGCACGACGCAGGTGACCGGTACTAGCAACCAACTGTACTACAGCCCCGTGAAGACTGTGATGACCTTCAGTGACGGAAAGACAGGCACGCACCCCTATGGCAACTATCTGTTTTCCTTGCATCCCGACGGCAATACTGCTGACCTGAACATCGGCGACCTGGTGCAGCTGCAAGACACGTTGCGCTATGGCGTCATTCAACTCGAAGGGCTTCCCCTGACCACCACTAGCACTGGCTTTCACATCGCTGCCAACGAGAAGGTGACCGAGAAAGGGCAATACTATCGCCATGACGTCACCACCGGCTCGGCCACGACGCCCTTTGGCGACAGCCTGTTTCTGCGCTTTGAGAACCTTCAAGCCGACCTCAATGTGATGGAACGCTCGATGAGCGGCAGCTGGACCATGGTGCGACTAAAGCGCGTGACCGACACCATCAGCAGGGATCCGTTGATGACCCAGCAACGCATAGTCGAGGTGAGCCGTGCCCAGATGCACGCCACTGGAACACTATTTTGACCAATTATCATACCCAAATCGAATATGAAAAAGATTCATTTATTCTTTGCCTTTGCTCTCATGCTGATGCTGGGAGCATGCAACAGTGACGAGCCCAAAAACGAGACGTCATCTATCATGATCACGTACAATCGCGCTGTAAGTACTGCCGACAACTCGGTGACTTTTTCGCAGTCGAATAGTAAATTTGTGATTCGTAACGAAGCCACACCATCCATGCAGGTGCAGATGATTCTTAAGGTGGGCAACAGCAGTACTGTTGAGTTTACCACCCCCTTCATGCCGCTGAGCGCCTGCGACGATGAGAACTTTGCCTACACCTTTGAGGCCAGCAATGTGACTGCCGGTTCGCACACTATCAACAACATGCGCGGCAAAATCAATCTGGCAGGCCCCACATTCATTCAGTATACTGTCGACAACCAGTATCAGTGCTACTCGACCCTGCAGCCGTTCTATCCTTACACGACCACTAATTTTTCCAGTACGGAAAGTTACACGGCCGATGACATCACTTATGGCGTGCTACTTAACACTGCATGTGACAAGGGTACATTGTACCTGTTTGATTTTCATCCCGATGATAACGGCCGCAAGTATTCCACGCTGCGTTATGACAACCTCACGGCGCAAGCCACTACTACAGGTTATCACCTGACCGGCACCAACATCACCCCCACCGAGCACGAAGGTACCGCCGATGCCTTTGGCGTTGACATCGATCAATATCGCGCTCGAACGATCAATATCGACATCACCCAGCAAGGCCAAGTCATCACCGGCATGATCGAAACCGGCACCGAAGACAATCCCACCACCATCGCTCTCAACGGACACTTCTTTGTGACAAACCTGTAAACCATGGCAACCCACACCTACGACGAAGCCGCATTGATCGAGCAGTTGCACCACCAGGACACTGCCCGCGCTGCCTTTGGCAAGGTGATTGAGCACTACTCAAGCACCCTGTATTGGCAGATTCGCCGCATGGTGATTGACCATGACGATGCGAGCGATGTTCTGCAAAACACGTTCATCAAGGCCTGGACCAGCATTGACCACTTTCGTGGCGATGCCAAGCTCTCGACATGGCTCTATAAGATAGCCATCAACGAGTCCATCACCTTTATCAACAAAAAGAAAATGCAGAACAACATCTCGCTCGACGATGATGACTCATTCTTGACCAACTCGTTGGAGAGCGACGAGTGGTTTGACGGCGACCAGGCCCAGGTACTCCTGCAGCAGGCCATCGCCACATTGCCCGAGAAGCAGCGCCTGGTGTTCAACATGCGCTACTACGACGAGATGAAATATGAGGACATGTCCGAAATCCTGAACACGTCGGTTGGTGCGCTGAAAGCTTCCTTTCACCATGCTGTGAAAAAAATTGAGGCTTTTTTTGCCGAACATGATTAAACCATTATTAACAATGTAAGTCAAACGAGTGCAATGAAAACAGAAAAGTCTCAAATACTCGACAAGCTGGGCAAGGATGCTGGCTTCAAGGTTCCCGAAGGGTTCTTTGAGCAATTCAACCAACAACTCATTGACTCACTGCCTGATGTCACCATCACCGATGTTGATGAGAAGCCCTCGATGTGGGTGCGTGTGCGACCCTATCTCTATATGGCAGCCACATTTGCCGGCATCTGGTGCATGATGAATGTGTTTAATCACTTCAATGGCACCGCCGACCAAGACCTGCGCGTGAAGGAAATTGCCGCCGGCATCGCCGACGAGAACAATGCCGACGAGATGATAATGAGTGGTGTGGCCAGCGACTATGACATCCTCACCTATGAGGACAGTGTCATGAACGACATGGAGAAAGAGCAGGAATTGCCAAAATAAATTGACGTTGTCATGAAAAAATCGATCGCATTCCTACTCATCGTGTTGGCTACACTCAGTGCCTCGGCTCAAGATCGCTCAAAGTGGGCCAACGAGATGCTCGACGCCAAGCACAAGATGCTCATCGAGGAGGTGGGGTTGACACCCACGCAACAAGAGCAATTCATGCCGCTGTACGAGGCCATGGAGCGTGAGATTTACACAACCAATCGTGATGCCCGCTCTCTGGCGGCGAGTGTCGAGAAGAAAAAAGCACCCAGCGACAGTGAGTATGCTCAGGCAGCCGAAGCGCTGTCGCGCATCAAGGTTCGCGAGGGCGAGATTGAGGCTAAGTACTTCGAGAAGTTCTCCAAGATACTGTCCAAGCGTCAGTTGTTCCTGCTCAAGCAGGCCGAGAACAAGTTCACTCGCAAGATGCTCAAGGGGCGCAAGAAATGACCTCCGATCATTGCAATCACAAGTCTGGATAGCAACCGCTACCCAGACTTTTTATTTGTGGGCTACATACCTATTATCCCCAACAACAGAATGTTTATTCAATCAGCATTTCGGGATATTGAACCATATTTCGACCCAAATGAGGCTTAAAACCTATTTTGGGCAAGCCGCATATCGCTCTGGGCAAAATTTATTTTTCAACTTGTTGGCTGTATGTTAATTACAAAGGCATTTGGGAATAAAATAATTTGGATAGGAATCAATATTGAAGTAATTTTGTACTATAGATCATTCATCTGATTTTTAATATTTATTGGATTTGTCCCAATATTTATGACCAACGCTCAGTCGCACAATAATTAGATATTATTGGCTGCGCTCACTGGCACAATATTTAGATAATATTGGCTGCGCTTGGCAGAGACAAAATAAATTTTGCTTTGCGCTCACTGGCACAATATTTGATATTAGTTTTTCGTAATCATAGTAAACCGCTTAACAAAAGATTCTATGAGACAGATATTAACCCTCCTAGTAGTAACCATTATGGGATTATTACCATTCTCGCTGCATGGTGCAGCCAAAGACAAGGTAGTTGATTTCAACTATCCTCAAGATGTGTCCAAAAACGCGCTCGCCGACCTAGAGAACGCTCTGAAGAGCGGTGACGGTCGCCTGGTGGTAGATGCCATCGTGCGCTACTCCATTGCGCAAAGCGGGATCTCTGAAGAAAACATGGGCGATATTGTAAGCCGAATCGAATCGACGCTTCAACAAGAAAAACGCCCTGAATATCGCGCATTGCTCAACTACTTCGAGGCCTGTGTGTTCAAAGCCTATCAGGAGCGCTATGGCATCTGGGACCGCGAGAATCCCGACGAGGCTGTCGAGCCTGATGATTATAGCACTTGGGACAACGAGCGTTTCAGCAATAAGGTGAACGAATTGCTTCGTGCAGCGTTAAGCCATCCCGAGGAGCTAAAGCGCCACCCCATCACCGAATTTGAGGGCATCATGCGCTATGACGAGCAGGGCGTGCGCCTGATACCCACTCTCTATCAGTTCTTGTGCATGAAGACGCAGGAAATGAATGATGACTCGTCGCTCGAAAAGGAAATTGAAACCTCGTGGAAACAGAGCGTTGAGGGCAATG
>JAEEVE010000156.1 GCA_016290765.1 Muribaculaceae bacterium | reverse complement strand
AACTGAACCAGGTGTCGAGCGCATCCTCATCGTGGCGCAGTTGACTGGCCTCGATGTGCTCGTAGCCAGGAATCTTGCGCGCTTTCTCCAGCGCCTCCGCCTCGTTCATCGCCACCACATACTTTTCGCTGCCGTCCTCTGTAGGAAGGAAATAGGCAGGGATGCGATGACCCCACCACAACTGACGTGAGATGCACCAGTCCTGGATGCCCTCGAGCCACACCTTGTAGGTGCTCTTGTACTTGGGCGGGTAGAACTTGAGTTCGTCGTTCATTACTGGAGGCAGAGCCATGTCGGCAAAGTGGCGCAACTTGAGGAACCATTGCATGCACAGGCGAGGCTCGACAGCGGTGTCGCTGTTGCGCTCGCTGTAGCCTACCTTGTTCTCATAGTCCTCAATCTTCTCAACCAGCCCGGCTTGCTGCAAGTCGGGCACAATCTGTTTGCGGCAGTCCATGCGGTCCATGCCCACATACAATGGCGACTGCTCGCTGATGGTGCCGTCGGCATTGAAGATGTCAATGGTCTCCAGGTTGTGTGTCTTGCCCAGCATATAGTCGTTGGTATCGTGAGCGGGAGTGACCTTCAAGCAGCCCGTACCAAACTCGATGTCGACATAGCGGTCCTCAATCACGTTGATGACGCGGCCCACCAATGGCACAATCACCTGCCGGCCACGCAACCATTGGTTCTTCGGGTCCTTGGGGTTGATGCACATGGCGGTATCGCCCATGATGGTCTCAGGACGAGTGGTGGCGACCACGGCATAGTAACCCTTCTCGTCGTGGTGGATGATATTGCCCTCGGCCTTGAGTGCCTCCTCATTCTCGAGGTGTTCCAATCCGTGCACATAATATTTGAGGTAGTACAGGTGGCTCTTCTCCTCCTTATAGATTACTTCCTCGTTGCTCAGTGCTGTTTGGGCCTTTGGATCCCAGTTGACCATGCGCAGGCCACGATAAATGTAACCTTTGTCATACAGGTCGACAAACACGCGCAACACGCTCTCCGAGCGAGTCTCGTCCATGGTGAACGCCGTGCGGCTCCAGTCGCACGAGGCGCCCAACTTGCGCAGCTGCTGCAGAATGATGCCGCCGTGCTCATGCGTCCAGTCCCAAGCGTGTTTCAGGAACTCATCACGCGTAAGGTCGCTCTTCTTGATGCCTTGTTCGGCCAAGCGTTTCACCACTTTGGCTTCGGTAGCGATGCTGGCATGGTCGGTGCCAGGTACCCACAACGCGTTCTTGCCGTCCATGCGGGCACGGCGTACCAGGATGTCCTGAATGGTATTGTTGAGCATATGGCCCATGTGCAAGACGCCCGTCACATTGGGTGGCGGAATCACGATGGTATAAGGCTCGCGCTCATCGGGTGTAGACTTGAACAGTTCGTGCTGTTCCCAATACTGGTACCACTTGTCCTCGACCGCTTTGGGGTCGTATGTCGGTGCTAGTTTGTTCATTTTTTAGTCATTTTTAATTTCCAAACTGCAAAGGTACAATTTTTTTCTCAAATACCTACTAAATTGGCTCGCTTTGTGGCAAATTCCACAAAACGAGCCAATTTAAGGCAAGCTTTTGTTATCTACTAGTAACCTATCAAGGCACAGCGACTTTGCGCATATGGCCGTCGGCAATGACGATGTAGATGCCGGCTGGCAGCTGCACTTCGTTACCCTTGCCCACCAGGGCTCCAGTCAGGTTGTAGACGGCAACGTGGCAAGCGCCCGACACCGAAATTGCGCCTGTCGTAACACTGATTGTCACAGCATCGTTGTTCACGCCAGTGATGGCAGTGACGGTGTAAGGAACGGGAGCTTTAGTGAGATAAACGGTGCAGGTCGCCGTGGTTTCATCGGCCTTGAGGACGGGGGCTCCACTTGGTAAGGGGGTGAGCACGACCACTCCATGCAGGTCGTAACATTGACCCTGGATAAGGGGTGAAATCGTGCCTAGCCAATCGGTAGCGATAGGCATGACATTCCCTGCGTTGCCATCGCTGCCTTCGTAGGCGCATATCACCGAATCGCCATTGATTACGGAGAAGTAGCCAGTAAAGTCAATCACCTCATCGGGGGCTAGGGTAAAAGGTTGAGTCAGGTCGACCTTCTCGGCAGTTGCATCTTGCACGAGTCCAGCCTCGGGCAGCTTGGTGAGCGTGATGGAAGGATTGCCGTTGACATTGCCATACTTACCCCAAACGGTGCCGGCCTTGAAGGCTTTCATGTCCTTGACTTGGTCGAAGTAACTGCCGCACTTCACTTCAATCCAAGAGCCACGTCCGTTGGTGGCAAAGAGGCTCTGGTTGTGCGAGTCGACTATGGTGAGGTTATCGGCAAGGTGGTAATCTCCATCGAGCACACCGTCATTGAAGAGGTTCTCGAGCAGGATTGTGGAGAAGATGCCGTTCACCTCAAAGAGCACTTGGTCGCCCCAAACCACGTTTTTGTCGGGATATTTCGGGTCGCGCAAGCATAGCTTGTACTTTGTGAGAGGGATGCCCTCATAGGTGGTCTTGATGTTCACCGTGGTGCTGCCACCGGCGGGGATGGTGACCGTCGGCGAACTGCCGTGAGCCAAGACTTGCTTGCTGTCTTCAGTCAGAATCATGAAGGGGATGGGACCCACATAGTCGACAGTGCCGTTGTTGCTGATGACTGCAGTTGCTCGCACGTCGTCCATGTCCATGTAGTATTCGGCTACTTGCAGCTGTGTGGCAATTGCCAGGCTGGAGTTGCTGCTCGGCACCACACTCAACGTTACTGCGCCACCGGCAATCAGATTCAGTTCCTTGTCTAGAATCTGTAGGCCATACTCACCAGGTTCGGTCGGTGCCGTGAGTTTGCTTTTGAATGCGACCTTGCCACCGGTGAGCACATTGATGTTCATGGGGTCGGAGATGGTGATGGTCGCATCATCCTTGGTGAGGTAGAAGTAGACGTTGTCAAAGTAGGTGTTGCCGGTATTGGTGATGGCGGCTGACACCTCAAATGTCGAGCCGCAGCCCACAGCATCGGGGACAACGAGGTCGGTGATGCTCAGGTTGCCGCTATCGGTCACGGGTGTAGAAAGGTTCATCACGCCATTCTGCACGTTGACGCAGATGTAACTGGGAATGTTGGGGATATTGTCGAGGTAGTCATAAGCGGTCATTTCGGCCTGCTTGTACATGAGCCACAACTTGTATTGGCCATCGGCCAACGTAGATGGGGTGTGATAAATATAGGGACTGTTCTTCTCCGTGGTCCAGATATAATTACTACCAAAAACAAAGTTTAGAGTCTTGATGTTGCTGTCGTCAAGGCTGATGACATTGCCATCATTATCACTCAACATCAGTCCTATAGAAGCAGTGGTGCTCGGTCCGTAACCATAGCCGTTGAAGTGCAGATACCTGATGCAAATGGGAACTTCTTGACCTAGATTGACTTGGCTTTCAGCAGGCCAAAATCTGTCGCAACTGACTTCAAGGAATTTCTGAGGCTCGGGTTCACCTTGGTCGGGATAGATGCCAGCGATAAACTCTTGAGCGCAGTTGTATCCGCCCTCGTATGAGCCGATGCCCTGGTCTGTGGGATTGAGCGCGGTGATGAGGAAGTAGCCGTTGCTCTTGCCGCCCCAGCCCCAGTTGAAGTGGTAATAGCTATCGCTGTTGCAACCGTCTAGCACAAAGCAGTGGCCGCCGCCCTTGGGGGTGAAGCCAGAGTAGATGACGGGGCGAGAATTCAGCAACTCGTTCATGATGAGGCTGTCCCATTGCTCGGCAGGCACACAGCTTCGCAAGTATTTTCTCATGGACTTGTTGTAGCCGAAATAGGTGCGCAATGCTGTCATGGCTGCGTAGGTGGGTGCGTTGCTGTTCACGCCATAATTCATGTTTGACGCGACGCCCACATGATACATCAGTGTGGCCACAGCGTTACCTTCGGCTTCTGAATATGCGCCTGCAGTGTAGTGGTCGAGCATGTTCGCCCAGTCGTAGGTGGTGCTACCAAAGTCGGCACTCAGCGTCTGGTTGCCTTGATTGGCTACGTTGCACACATAACTGTTGTTGCCAGTACCCTGCTTGGGCCACTTGTGGTAGTTCATCACCTGGGCAGTGGCGGTAGCCACGCAACCTGTTGCCGCATGCACGTTTTCGGTGCCGAAGGTGGGACACAGGTCGTTGAAGGGCGAGTTTTGGTTCCAGTTGCAGGTGAGCAGGGGAGTGATGTTCACGGTCGACTCGACGCTCGGGGCTGCGTAAGCACTAACTGAATGCGTTCGTGCATATTGTATCTGCTCGGCATAACAGTCAAGCATGTAGCGCAGTCCATCGGGGATGTCGTTGGCGTCAAATGAGCCTTCATCGCAATAGCCCAGCACGGGAGCTACCTTGTCGTCGCCCGAAACTACTACAAAACCGCGATTTTGGCTGTTGTTGAACACATAGTAGTCAACCTTCTGGTCGGCGTTCACTGCTGCCATCGCCAGCGACAATTGGGGTGCCTTGGTGGGAGCACCAAGCGCATGCCGCGATGCGCTGGCATGCAGATAGCTCGTTGCCACATTCAGGGCGTCACTTGCTGTGCGCTGCTCGGCCATCACTGGCAGCCACATCAGCGCAAGCATCAGCATCAATACTTTTTTCATGTCTATTTTTATGTTTAAATGTTATCAGGCAAACAAAGTCGGCTCGTTTTGTAGAATCTCACCACAAAACGAGCCGTTAAAAGGGAGTAGGGTTCAGCAAACCCCTTTCAGCGTGATTTATGGGGTCTATCCTTTACTCCTTACCCAGCATGAGGTTGATCACGGAGTTGACGTCGCTGATGTCAACCATGCCGTCACCGTTAATGTCACCCGGCTTGCCCTGAGTACCAGGAGTAGCCTCGGGATTTGTACCGATAAAGTCAACATCAATGATCTGACCAATAGCTTCCATCATGTCAATAGCAATGTTAACACTTAACATTTGATTGTTGAATGAAGCGGTCATTTTCAGAGGCACTTCACCTAGCATGGGACCTAACCACAAAGGAATATCCTCTAGATCGCCCTCGGTAATTACGATAGCAGTGTCAGTTTTAATGGTCGTATAGCCAAAATCTGTTTCACCCTTTATGTTATTTAATTCGATATTACCAACAGCTGTGGTTCTTCCTCCTATATTTAGCATGAAATTCTTGAGGACTAGATTATAAGTGGAATCGGTCACTTGATTAATTGTAATTGTGGCCTCTTGTGAACCACCCTCTCCATTAACGGTAACGCTCAACTTACCGGTGTACTCAGTGGCAAATACACTGGAATTAACAAGCAAAAAGGCTAAAAAAAGAATTTTCTTCATAATTAGTTGTTTAATTATTTAACATTTCGTGTATTACTGCATTGACATCAGAGATGTCTACATGACCATCGCCATTCATGTCGCCTCTCTTATAATACGTGTTAAAGTTAAGTTCTGTTCTCCAATCCATCATCCAATCACTTTCATCAAACTTACCAAAGACCATGTTGGCATGTAAGTGAACATTAAAATCATTAATAGTGACGAAAAGTGAAAAAACACTAGTTCCCAAGTATTGTCCAATCCATACTCCATCATTATGAACTACTGAACTTTCTGTAAGTAGTGCATTTGTAGTGAGTGTTAGTGTTTTGCTGGTTGAAGAACTCGATTGAGTTTGGAATACGGTGTCAACTGTTAAATCGCCATAATACCAAGTTGTTTCAAGTATACCATTATTATATACGTTAAGTTTGATATCGGGTATGTATATACGAATTGTACTATCTGTTGGAAAATCTAAAGTTATCTCTGCACTATCAACAAATTCTGTAATAGCAGAGTAGTTAATTAATGATGTAGTTAATTGTCCAGTGTAAACTGTGGCCATAGCACCCAGCGTGCAAGCGCCGGCCACAAGCATTGCGAAAAATTTCTTCATTGTTGTTTGTTTTTATTGAGTTTGTATGTATTTCAAATGAAGACAGAAGAACATAAGTACACAAGTATTTGGTGATTAACTCTTGTCCTTATGTTCTTTTGTCTGTTAAATTAGTTCTTACCCAGGATGATGTTGACTACCTTATTGACATCAGTCACGTCAACAACGCCGTTGCCATCGACATCGGCATTGGGATAGTTGGCAAACTGTGCCTTGCCCAAAATGATGTTCACCACAAAGTTCACATCAGTCACATCAACAGTGCCATTGCCGTCAACATCACCAGGGATGCTCTGCTGCACTTGAGTCACAGTCAGCGTGCGAGCGCTCATGTCAACGCTAAAGTTCCACAGGCCAGCGGGCAGCACGAAGTTGTTGCCTTGACCCCAGTTGCCCAGTGTCAGGGCAGTGCCGTAGTCGGTAGTAGTAATATGTTGATTGGCATTGGGTGCACCAATGTTGAACGGAAGGATGTATGACCAACCGCCGTCGTCATCGTTCTCTGCCAGTTCAGTGGTGAAGCGGAAGTAGTTGTTTTCACCAGCGGTAGTGACCTCAGAAGTAAAGACGGTATGTGCCTCATTGGGGGTCATTTCCACGCCAATGTTAGCATGCCAGCCCTTGCCGTTGACATCGCCCAAAATATAGAGGTGATCAGGCATTTTTTCAACGACAGTGAGCGTGCGTGCGGTCAGGTTTACGGTAAATGTCCAGTGACCGGCGGGCAGAATGTAAGCGCGAGTCTTGCCCCAGTCACCCAGTGGCAGGGCGGTGCCAAGGTCAGTTGAACTGATTTCAACAGAGGAATCGGTTCCTTCGCCAGGAGCACCGATGCGATAGGGAAGAATGTATGCCCATCCGCCATCGTTGTCATCTTCAGCCAACTTGGTGGTGAAACTGAAGTAGTTGTTATTAGAAGATGTGTTCACCTCAGCAGTAAAGACTGTCTGGTCTTCATTGGCGGCGGTCATCTCTAAAGCATTGTTGGCGTGCCAGCCAATGCCGTTCACATCGCCTAGGATATAGAGTTTGCCAGTGAGTGGGTTATGCGTAAGATTGATGGTGTACAGGTCGCCATTTTTGAAGTCGGGACTGGTCACGCCGATGGCGATGCGGTAGTTGCCGCAACCCAAGTTCTCGACATTCTTCACCACGATTGCGCTCACACCTTCGGTCGTGACGACAAAGTTGTCGGCAGTGATGTTCATCACCTCGCCACTGTAAGTTAAGTCATAACTCTTGGTGGAGGCGTTGAAGTTAAAGCCCTCTAGCGTCACACC
>JAEEVE010000155.1 GCA_016290765.1 Muribaculaceae bacterium | reverse complement strand
GATGTGGGACTGCGTTTTTACACCTATTATGTAACTATGGTCAACCTGATGGATGCCGCCTTGGCCTATGGCAAGGAGTTTGTGGTGTTTGACCGCCCCAATCCTAATATCATGACGGTTGACGGCCCAATACTTGACATGAAGTTGAAGAGTGGGGTTGGCCGCCTCCCCATACCCACTGTCTATGGCATGACCATGGGTGAGTTGGCGCAGATGGTCAATGGTGAGGGCTGGCTCAAGGATGGCAAGAAAGTGCCGTTGACCGTGATTCCTTGTGAGAACTACACGCGCGAGACACGCTATGTGTTGCCCATCGCTCCGTCGCCCAATCTGCCCAATATGCTGTCGATTTACCTCTATCCGTCTACTTGCTACTTCGAGGGCACGACAGTGAGCCTGGGCCGTGGCACCGACTGGCCTTTCCAGGTCTATGGTCATCCCGACATGACGAACCGCTCGTTTGAGTTCACGCCACGCAGCCGTCCAGGTGCCAAGACTCCACCGCAGCTTGATCATTTGTGTCATGGCGTCGACTTGCATCACCTGGATGCCGAAACAGTCATTGCTCAGGGAATCAACCTGGAATATGTCATCGACGCTTATCGCGACCTCACGGCTCAAGGCAAGCAGTTCTACCTCAAGAACAATTTCTTTGATTTGCTGATGGGCCGCACCGAGATCCGCGAGATGATTGCTCAAGGCAAATCGGCTGCCGAAATCAAAGCCACCTGGGCCGATGACGTCGCACGATTCAAACAACAACGACAACCCTATCTGATATATAAGTAAAAAATAGCCTGGCACGATGCGGCCAGGCTATTTTTGTGTATGGGGTGTATTGATTAGTAATTCTCAGCGCGGAGTTCGAAGTGTGCCTGTGGATGGGCGCACACGGGGCACATCTCGGGTGCTTTCTTTCCTACCACGATGTGGCCACAGTTGCGGCACTGCCAAATGCACTCCTCGTCGCGCGAGAACACAATCTGGTCCTCAATATTCTTCAGCAGCTTGCGATAGCGCTCTTCGTGCAGCTTCTCGATAGCGGCAACGCCATCCATCGTCTCGGCAATCTCATCGAAGCCCTCCTCGCGTGCCACGCGAGCCATCTCGACATACATGTCGGTCCACTCATAGTTCTCGCCAGCGGCAGCAGCCTTCAGGTTGGCAACGGTGTCCTGGATGGCACCGCCCTCAAGAAGCTTGAACCACAGCTTGGCGTGTTCTTTTTCTTGGCGTGCAGTCTCTTCAAAGAAGGCACCTATTTGCTGATATCCGTCTTTCTTTGCCTTGCTTGCAAAGTAGAGGTACTTGGTATGAGCCTGCGACTCGCCGGCAAATGCGGCCTGCAGATTCTTCTCGGTCTGAGTTCCTTTCAGTTCTTTCATTGTCGTGTTAGTTATTAGTTGTTTATTGAGTAATCACTATTTAATCTTAATCTTCTCGGGATTGAGTTCGTCAATGATGGGAAGTCCGTTCTCGTCGACGTTCAGGTGGCGCATCTGTTCCTCCACGCTGTCAATGACGTTGACAATATAGTCGGCCAATTTCTCGGCCTCGCAGATAATATCGATATAGAAGATACCGGCCGAGTAGGGATAAACCTTCTGGTTGACATTCTCGATGTTCTCGTTGCGACACTCGTTACGGTAGTCGTTAATCTCGCGTTCCTTGTCATAGCAGCGTACCAGGTCTTCGGGAGTGACATGCTCAATGTCACACAAGATGGCGACCATGTTGCTCATAGCCTCGCTCACATATTGGAACATCGTGTCGATGTGTTGGTAGTTGTAGTCGCTGAAGTGTGCCTGTGCCTCGCCCTTACGCACCAGTGTTTTGGCCAGGTTGTTGCAGCTGTCTCCTATGCTTTCGAGTTCGCTCACGATGTTAAGCATAGTGGTGACTCGCATCTTGCCCTCGTAGCTCAGTCGGCCGTCAACAACGCGGTTGAGGAACTTGGCAATCTCAATCTCCATACGGTCAGAGATGTCTTCATACTTGTCGATGCGGTCATAAAGCTCCTGGAACTCGCTACTACCAATCTTGGTGTGCAGCAGTGTCTTCACCATGCCCAGCATGCGTTCAACACGGTTGGACATCACGACAATCTCCTTCTGTGCTGCGAGCAAGTTAAGCTCAGCTGTACTTAGCAGACCACCAGAAATATACTTGAGTTGGAACTCAACTTCCTCGGCTTGTTTCTTGGGCTTGATAACACGGTCAATAAGTTCGACAAACTTGTTGACAAAGGGCAATGCGATGAACATGTTGATCAGCTTGTCAAGCGTATGGAAAATGACCAATCCCCATGACATGGACGAGATCAGTGCTGGCGTTGCAGTACCACCGTTCTCTAGCACCTGATAGAGCTGCGTGGGATCACCAAACGGCGTAAGGTCGCGCGTAATCCACTCGATGAGCGATACAAAGGGGTAAAACAGCGCGATCATCCACGTTGCAGTCACTAGGTTGAAGAACAGGTGACTCAAGGCAGCCTTCTTTGCGGCAAGATTGCCACCCAACGATGCCAGCAATGGTGTGATGGTGGTACCTACGTTACTACCCAGCACCAGCGCACAGGCCATGTCAAACGGAATCCATCCCTTGCTGCCCATAATCATCACGATGGCAAATGTGGCTGCACTCGACTGGATAACAAGGGTGATGACCACACCGATAAACCAGAAGATGAGCATCGACCAGAATCCCCATGACGTCCATTGTTGCAACACGCTGAAGACTTCGGGCGAAGACTGCAGGTCGGGCACATTGGCGCTGATGGCCGCCAGACCCATAAACAGGAGGGCGAAGCCGATGGCAAACTCGCCCATCGACTTGTATTTGTTGTTTTTTACAAACAGTGCTGGCACAGCGATGGCCAACAGCGGCAAGGTGAAGCTGCTCATGTTCACCGACACCCCGAAGAATGCCACTATCCACGCTGTGAAAGTGGAACCAACATTGGCACCCAGGATGACAGCCATTGACTGCCCCAAGGTCATCAAGCCTGCATTGACAAAGCCAACTACCATTGAAATGGATGCGCTGGAACTCTGGATGAGTGCAGTAATGGTCATACCGGTGGTTACACCCATTGCGCGGTTGCGTGTCATCGCCGACAAGATACTGCGCAGTCGGCTACCGGCAACCTTCTGCAATCCCTCACTCATCACCTTCATTCCATAGAGGAACAGGCCCACGGCACCCAACAGTGCCAAGAAATTCAAGAACGAATAATCCATCTAGATGACGTCTGTTACAATTCGGTCACAAAATTAGTACAAAATAGTTTCACAAGCAAATGCTGAGATAAATTCCCCCAAAAAAAATCTTAAAAAAATAATGTGCCAAAGATTTGCACACGTGAAGAGATTGTAATACCTTTGTGCCTCATTATATTCACAATCGCCTACTACCAGCGCAAGCGCTGCCTAAACTTTTTAACTATACACTCTAAAGCTATAAACTAAAAGAATGACTCCTTGGATTGTCCTTGCCACGATTGTTGGCTACTTTGTTTTGCTGTTCATTATCTCGTGGTTGGCGTCGCGCAAGAGCGACACCAACACCGCGCTCACTGGAGGTCGTCAGGCTCCCTGGTTAATTGTCGCCATTGCCATGATTGGTGCACCCATTTCGGGCGTGACATTTGTGTCGGTACCTGGACAGGTCGCTGTGAAAAGCTTCAGCTACATGCAGATGGTGCTGGGCTTTGCCGTGGGCTACTTTGTGATTGCCTATGTGCTGATGCCGCTGTTCTTCAAGCGTAACCTGGTGTCAATCTATGGCTACCTTGAGGAGCGTTTCGGCGGAAAGACCCACAAGACGGGTGCCTGGTTTTTCTTTATTAGCAAGATGTTGGGTGCCGCCGTGCGTTTCTATGTGGTGTGCGTGACCTTGCAGTTGCTGGTGTTCGGCCCACTCCACATTCCATTTATTGTCAATGTGGTGGTGACCATCGCGCTGATTTTCCTCTACACCCTACAAGGTGGTGTGAAGACAGTCATATGGACCGACACGCTCAAGTCGTTCTGCTTGATTATGAGTGTGATTTTGTGTATCCTGTTCATCGCCAAGGGGCTGGGTTATGGCTTCGGCGAGTTGTGTTCGGCAGTGGCTGGCGACGACTCGTCGCGCATCTTCTTCTTTGACAATCCCAAGGAGGGTACTTACTTCTGGAAGCAGTTCATTGCTGGCATCTTTATGGTGGTTGCTACCACGGGTCTTGACCAGGACTTGATGCAGCGCACCTTGGCAAGCAAGAATGTCGCCGAATCGAAGAAAGGCCTTATTGTCAGTGGTATTACCCAAATTTTCGTCGTGGGTCTGTTCTTGGTGCTGGGAACACTGCTGGTGCTCTATACGCGCCAGAGCGGGATGCCTATTCCCGAGAAGACCGATGAGTTGTTCGGACAGGTGGCGTTCAGTGGCGGTGCCATCCCCATCGTCGTGGGTGTGTTGTTCATTCTGGGCTTGGTCTCGGCGGCCTACAGTGCTGCCGGGTCAGCTTTGACAGCGTTGACCACCTCGTTTACAGTCGATATTCTTGAGAGCGACAAGAAGCAGGACGAGCCGACATTGGCTCGTACCCGCAAGATGGTGCACATCGCCATGGCGGCATGCATGGGTTTGGTTATCCTGGTGTTCTATGCCATCAGCAACAGCGATGCCATCAGTGCGGTCTATACCTTGGCCAGTTACACCTATGGCCCCATTCTGGGCCTGTTTGCCTACGGCATGATGTGCAAGACTCCTGTTCGTGACCGCCTGGTGCCGGTTATCTGTATTGCCGCCCCAATTCTGAGCTACTTCATCCAATTGTGGTTGGCTAAGAGCTACAACTATACGTTAGGTTTCGAATTATTGTTGCTCAACGCTGCACTGACCATGCTGGGACTATTGTTGCTCCGCAAGAAGTAGTTAGGGAGAATCTACTTAACTCCCTTTAACTACTTAACTCCCTTTAACTTCTTAACTACTACAATTTGGCCCACGATTTATTTAACCGATACATTTGGCTCATCGACACGATACGGCGTTATGGCCGCATCACGCTCGATGAGCTGGGCCGGCAATGGTTGCGGTCGCCATTGAGCGACGGAAAACCCTTGCCACGCCGCACGTTTCATCACTACCGCATCGGTGCTGAGGAGATGTTTGGCGTGAACATCCAGTGCGACCGGTCGACCTATGAGTATTACATCCAGGACACGCCAATGTCTGAGTTGCACCGGTGGCTCATCGACGCGACAGCACTCACCGACACCTTGCGTGACACCAGCGACATTGCCGGGCGCGTGGTGCTGGAAAACGTGCCATCGGCGCGCGAACACCTGCCGACCATCATCGATGCCTTGCGGCAGAACCATCGCATCCACTTTAACTACCGCAGTTACATGCGCAGCCAGCGCAGCCAGGTGGATTTGGAACCCTACTTCGTGAAGATTTTCAAGCAGTTGTGGTATGTCATCGGTTACAACGTCAAGGATCAAATGATCAAGACCTACGCCCTAGACCGCATGAGCGATCTCGTCATCGATCCCGACAAGTCGTTTGACTATCCCGAGGGGTTAAGTCCGCAGGAGTTTTTCAAGGATTGCTTCGGTATCACGACCAACCAGAATGATGCGAAGCGCATCGTTCTGCGGGTCGAGCCAACCCAAGCCAAGTACTTCCGCGCGTTGCCGCTGCACCCCTCACAGCAAGAGGTGGTGCATGACCATTACTCGGTATTTACCTATCAAATGCGCATTACCTATGATCTGCGCGAAGAATTGCTGAGTCATGGCAGTTCAATAGAGGTGCTCGAGCCACTTGAGTTGAAATTGATGATTAAGAACGAGCTCAGTAAAGCACTGGAACAATACAACTAAAATCTGTGAAATGAAAGGTTTTTTTGATTTGCTCAGGCGGTTTGTTCCGCCCTATAAAAAATACTTGGCGCTCAATGTGTTGTTCAACATATTGACGGCCATTCTCACGCTGTTCTCGTTTGCCTTGATTATTCCCATCCTGGAGATGCTCTTTGGGCTGAACACGCAGACCTATGCCTTCATGGAGTGGGCCGATGGCAAAGTCAATGAGGTGCTGGTGAATAATTTCTATTATTATGTGCAGTGCATCATCGAGCGTTTTGGACCGTCGACCGCCCTAGGGTGCATAGCTGTAGCATTGGTGGTGATGACCGGTCTGAAGACGGGATCGGCCTACATGGGTGCCTATTTCATGATACCCATCCGCACGGGCGTGGTGCGCGACATTCGCAACCAGATTTATGCCAAGATTGTGTCGCTGCCCATAGGCTTTTTCAGCGATGAGCGCAAGGGCGACGTGATGGCGCGTATGAGCGGTGATGTGACCGAGGTGGAGAACTCCATCATGTCGTCACTCGACATGATATTCAAGAACCCCATCATGATTATTGCTTGCTTGACGATGATGATTGTGCTGAGCTGGCAGTTGACATTGTTTGTCCTGATCTTGTTACCGCTGGCGGGCCTGCTGATGGGCAATGTGGGTAAGCGGTTGAAACGTCAGTCACTTGCTGGCCAGAATCAGTGGGGCGTCCTGTTGAGCAATATCGAGGAGACTATCGGCGGACTGCGCATCATCAAGGCGTTCAATGCCGAGGGCAAAGTGCGCGACCGCTTTGAAGGCGAGAACGAATGCTATCGCAGCATCGTCACTGGCATGAACCGCCGCTATGAGTTGGCTCACCCCATGAGCGAGTTCCTGGGCACCGCGACCATTGCCATCGTCCTGTGGTTTGGTGGCACACTCATCTTGGGTGGGCACAACACCATCACCGCACCCAAGTTTATCTACTACCTGATTATCTTCTACAGCATCATCAATCCTGCCAAGGACCTGAGCCGTGCCACCTACTCCATTCAGCGAGGCTTGGCGTCGCTGCAACGCATCGACAAGATTCTGAGTGCCGAGAATACCATCCGCGATCCCGAGCAACCTGTGCTACTCAGCGGCATGAAGCAGGGCATCCGTTACGAGGGCGTGCGGTTCCGTTACGACGAGCAGTGGGTGATTGATGATGTGACGCTCGACATCCCGTGTGGTCACACCGTGGCATTGGTGGGACAGAGCGGGTCGGGGAAGACGACCATGGCCGACCTGCTGCCGCGCTTCTACGATGTGCAGGAGGGACGCATCACTATCGACGGCCACGATATCCGCGACTGCCGAGTCGCCGACCTGCGCGCGCTGATG
>JAEEVE010000154.1 GCA_016290765.1 Muribaculaceae bacterium | reverse complement strand
GGAATGGGGTCAATATAAAAGTGATAACCTATGATGATGGCAGCACATCAACTTCCAAAGAGCTTGTGAAAGAGTAGTTTCAACACTATCCACATAGGAGTCCATTAATAAGCGCACCTTTCGCAAGGGGTGCGTTTATTGTTGTACGATTTCTAAAAAAATACGATAAAAAAGTCGTCGTTTTCTGTGTTTTTCCGTCTTAGTATATGAGACGTGATGCTAACTGCGTGTAATGATGTTTGGCAACCGAGGCAGAAATATGGTCGAAGTGATTGAAGCGAACCTGGATGCGTTGTTGAGGTTCGCCTATCTGCGTGTCAGCGACCGAACCGAGGCCGAGGACATCGTCTACGAAGCTGTATTGCGCTTACTTGAATCAAGAAAGAAAAGCAAGTTGGACGATGTCAAGTGCTATCTGTTCCGTATCGTGTATAACCTTTGTCAAGACCATTGGCGCAACAGGCGCATTGTGACAGTCCCTGTTGAAATGGTTGATGTGCCTGATAATCCCGATGATAGGCTTGACAATGAGGAGATGAACCGCATCAACTCACTGCTCGACGGCTTGCCTCCCAGTGAGGCCGAGATAATTCGTATGAATGTAACTGACGGACTTTCGTTTGTGGAAATCAGCCGCGTTCTGGAGATTCCGCAATCTACTGCAAAATCCCGCTTTTATTCGGGAATGAAGAAATTAAGACAAAAGTATTTCACTAACAATCATTGATCACAATGGACGATTATCAAGACATAAAAGAACTGCTGAAGCCGCACCGCCCGCTGGTTGCCTCCGACACCCTGCGACGGCGCGTGAGCAAGCTGGCCGCGAACCGTAGTCGCCAGGCAGCCCGACGGCAATGGTTGTGGGGTGTGGCAAGTGCTGCATGCCTCGCCCTGCTGCTGGGTTGTTATGCCTGGCTCAACATCGCCCCTGGTGATACTGACTGCATCGTTTATGCCCAGGGCAAAATGCTTGTCGGCGAGGATGCCCAAGCCATTGCCGAGGCCGATGTCGCCAAAATGGAGAACTTCATGCAGGCCATTAAGGCGCAACGAGCAGCCGAGGAAGCCAAAGTGCAACAATTTATGAACCATCAAACCAAACAGAACCCATGAAACGACTACTTATTATCATCACCAGCATCCTTACCGCCATGGCAGTCTATGCCAATCCGCCAAAACTCAATGTGGAAAGCCTATTTGACGGCAGGTATCATGGCAACAAGTGTGTGACCATTTCAATCTATAAAAGCAATGGCAACTACTATCGAGGCATGACTGTTGAAAATAACCCAGGCATTGTCAAGAAAATCGCCGAAGCGATAACAAAAGATGCGCCCAGGGCAAAGGATTTCTCCGACTATCAAGGCGAGGACGGCCATTATACATCGCTACAGATTGTCAACAACGGCGAGACCATCTACATTGGGCTGCAACGCGACCGTCACGGCGGCGCATTCTGCTTCATCCAGGGCAAAGAAAAAGCATTCAAGTAATTAATAATCAGTAATATGATGAATAGATATCTACAAGCCATCGTTCTGATGGCCATGCTCCCTATGTCCCTATTTGCACAGGTAAATGATTCAATTGCCATGGATTCCATCGCTGACTACTGGGACAAAGTGCTGGAACTTAACGAGGTGGTGGTCGTGGGCCACCGCACAGTGTTGAAACAGTCGCCCGACCGCATTGTCTACCTAACCAAAAATGACACTTATGCCCGGGGGCTGAACGGCATCGAGGTGCTAGACCGCATCCCGCGTGTGTCGGTCGTCAACGACTTGGTGACCGTTGCCGGCAAATCATCGGTAAGGTATATTGTCGATGGAAGGCTGCTGGAAATGAGCGACGAGGCCATTGCCATGCAACTCAAGAACCTGCAAGCGTCGGGCATCGAGAAGATTGAACTGCTCACGACGCCGCCCGCTAAGTATGCCGCAGCGGCAAACGTGGCATTCATCAGTATCACCACGCGCAACGAGTCGCTGGGCACGCGTGGCCATGTGTGGGCCAACGGCAACCTGCGCGAGAGCTTCAATTACATGCTGGGCGGCAACCTGTCGCACACAACCCGCAAGGTGGAAATGTCGGCCGATGCCAGTTGGAGCGACATCAAGGGCATCAACGACCTGGACCGAACCTACACCTTCGCCGACCGCGTGAAGACGTCTGAACGCTCCACTCATTTTACTAACAGGACCTTTGGGGCCAACGCTTTGCTCAAATACAAGTTCAGCAGCCGTTTGTGCACAGGTTTCATTGCCAATTTCAGCACCCATAGGTTGAATAGTGAGATGAACGATGTGACAATCGACAATGACGCCATCTTCAACTCTTGCAACCACTCACCTTCACGACCTGATAATGCCTTGACCTTAACGGCGTTCGCCGACTGGCAGATGGATGATACAGGAAAGATGCTGAGTCTCACTTACAACTACTTCAATCGCAGCAGCAAAACTTTTGCAGATGTGACAACCGCATGGCCAGGCAATGAGTCAAGGCTCATCAACGAGGGGCATAACCAATACCGAATCCATTCGGCAAAAGTGGATGCCCTGTTGCCGTTAAACGGATTCAAACTGGAAACTGGGCTTGCCTTCACCGCCATCGGCAACAAGACGATGCTGGGTGTGAGCCAATATGATGGCAATCAATGGGTAGTAGATCCGTTGCAAAGCAACCGATTTGACTATGACGAGAGCACTGCCGCGGCTTATGTAGGTGCCGAACGGAATTTCTCGGATTCGTTCTTCGGCAAACTGGGCCTGCGATATGAATATACCGATGTAAATGGGCATCAAGATATCGGAAACGAGCGCCATAACAACAGCTATGGCTATTTGTTCCCATCGCTCAATCTGAGTTGGAACAGTGCTAGGGTAGGGCGCTTTGCAGTCTCATATGCTATGGGCATCACACGATCTAACTTTGCCGACCTCAATCCGTTCCGCTACTACACCACCACCAGCGACTATGTGTCGGGCAATCCCGATTTGAAACCAAGTATAGCGCACAACGCCGAGGTCAACTACAGCTTCAAGGGCATCTATGCTGTGCTTTACAACTCATACAATCACAATGCCATCGGCTATGTCACGCGGTTCAATGCAGATGGCAGCCAGCAGACGATACCCGAGAACTGTCTCAATAGCAACAAGACAGGAATATACGCCTCCTACAACCGCTCACCCATTGACTGGTGGAATGTGAATGTGGGTGCCGAGGTCTTCCATACTTATGCCAAATCAAGGATTGCCGATTTCAAGGAACTTGACCAGAGCGACTGGAGCGGAAAGTTGGAGCTCAACACATCATTCATGCTCAATCGCCCCAAGACACTCATCTTCAACTTGAGGTTCAGCCACTATTTCCCCTATCATGAGCGAATGGTTTATTACGAGGCGATGTCGTTGATAGGTTGTGAACTGCGTTACTTGTTGCTTGCGGGCCGACTTACGCTTACGGCTTCGGTCAGCGACCCCTTTGGCTGGAACATCACAAAATCCACAGCCCATTACAAGGACTATAGCGTCAGCTCGTGCAACAACATACACTCCCATTCAATTCAGTTCCGTCTCACCTACACCCTGGGCAGCAACAAGGTTAACAATGTCTATCGCGACTCAAAAGAACGTGAATCGCTCCGCTCAAACTAGCGTTCAAAATGCCCGAAAAAAAATTGGAGTTTATTGAACCCACCTTGAGAAATAATCACTACTGTTGCCAACGGCGAAAATAGGCTGCGCCTCGGCAATAAAAATAAAAAACTTCGTGTTTTATTTTGTATTGCGCTCGGCTTGCACTATCTTTGCGGTGACAAAAGGGGCACCCAGGTAGTGTGATGTGCCTTGACCGCAAATTGTTCAATAGTATGAAAAAAGTAGTTATTATCTCAACTAGCCTGCGGGCGGGCTCGAACAGTCACATGATGGCCGAGCAGTTTGCTGCAGGTGCCCAGGCCGCAGGACATGAGGTGCAGCTCATCTCGCTGCGTGGAAAAGAAATCAAGTTTTGTGTTGGCTGCCTGTCGTGCCAGCGCACGGGAGCTTGTGTGTTTAAGGACGATGTGCCCGCCATCATGGACAGTGTGCTCAATGCCGATGTCGTGTGCTGGGCCACACCCATCTATTACTACGAGATGTCGGGCCAGATGAAGACGCTCATTGACCGCATGAACGCCATGTACCCCAAGGATTACCGTTTCCGCGACATCTATCTGCTCACCACTGCTGCTGAGGATGAGGAGTTCACTCCCAAGCGTGCCGAAAGCGGTCTGCAGGGGTGGATTGATTGCTATGAAAAATCGGTGTTGAAAGGACACCTGTTCTGCGGTGGGGTGAATGACCCGCGCGACATCGCTGGCAACGACATGCTGCAGGCGGCCTTTGAATTGGGAAAAAACATCTAGCTATGCACACAGCTCCATCAGGAAAAGACTATGTAGGCAGCGACGAGATGTATGCCGTTGTCCAAGAGACCATGCGGCTCTGTGCCGAGATGAACACGGGCTATCACTCTGAGGAAGAGGTGCGTCACTATCTACGCGAAATTACCCAAAGCGAGGTGGATGACACTGTGCGTGTGTTCCCGCCATTCAACATCAACTATGGTCGCTCCACTCGCTTCGGGCGGGATTGCTTTGTCAACTTTGGCTGCACCTTCCTGGCGATAGGTGGCATCACAGTTGAGGATGGAGCTTTCATCGGGCCGCACTGCGTGCTAGCCACCGAGTATCACCCCGAGGACCCGGTCAGGCGACATTCGTTGCTCACCCGGCCCATTGTCATCGGGCGCAACGCTTGGCTGGGTGCCGATGTCAAGGTGTTGGCGGGTGTGACCATTGGCGAGAATGCCATCGTGGCTGCTGGCAGTGTGGTGACACGCGATGTGCCGGCTGGCATGGTGGTGGCTGGCAGCCCGGCAAGGGTGATTCGTCCCATCAAGACCGATGACGAGCGATAATTGAATCCTATATGGAAGTCACCAATTTGCTTGAATTTAGCGACAGGACGCAGTTGCGCCAGTGGTTCGAACAGAACCATGATACTGCCAGGCAATGTTGGGTGCTGTGCAGCCGGGCGAAGGTGCCGCCACCTGGTGTGCTGCCCTATGTTGTTGTAGTGGAGGAGGCTTTGTGTTTGGGTTGGATCGACTCAACTCAGAAACGCATTGCCCAGGGGCGATGCGCGCAACGATTGTCGCCTCGCCGACCCCGGAGCCATTGGACCGAGCTCAACAAGCAACGATGTGCCGAACTAGAGCGTCGCGGCCTCATGACCGACGCTGGTCGCAGAGCACTTGCCAATGCTCAATGCTCAATTTTGTAGCTAGGTTCCCTTTTTATTTACTTGATTCAATGGCTTGTTGGAATCGCTGATTGCGGTCAATCATGTTTTGAATAAATTCTTCGTCTTTCGCCTTGTTGATTTGGGTGTCCAACTTTAGGCGTGCACTTTGGAAGGCTGCGATTTCGGCGTCGGTCACATTCATCATCTGTTTGCACTGCTCGTTGATTTCCTTCAGTTTACTCGTGAAACTTTCGCACAGGAAAATGAGGTTTGACAGATTATGCTTTTTCAAGTTTTCAAAGCTCGTCGTGATGCCATCTTCTTCATTAAATGCCTCCTGCGACGCTTCCTTCATGATATTGTATAATTGCTGACGATTCAAATAGAACCCTGACACTTTCTCGGCAAAAAGGATGTTGCCAAGCGTGTTGATGGTCTCGATGTTCGACGAGAAGATGCTCTCTACGGTTTTTGAAGGTTCACTTTTGCAATCAGCTTCAAGGCTGATCAGTTCAATCTTGCTCTGTTCAAAAGTCTCTGGATGCTCTATAATGCTGAGTTGAGCCTCAAAAGCTGCGACAGCCGAAGAGTCCAAAGCCTCTAATTGAGCAATGGATTTGTCAAAGTCGTTGAGGATCATCATCACCATCTCACGCTTGTCAGACTCCTTCTTCTTGTTGTCAAGGAATGCCGCTGTTCCAAAGGTGAGGGCTATTGAAATCGTGGTGGCTACGAAAGATAGCAACAGTTGCTTAAACGAAGAGATGCCGCTACCGGCCTTCATGCTTTTGGGGGTATGTAATTTTATATTCATGAGAATGGAGTTTGAACAAATTGCAAAGGTACACATTTTTGCTGAGGAATACCCTCTATGTCACAAAATTTTGTGTTTTTCGAGCAGATACAACCGCTCATCGGAAAAAATTGTGCATTGTGCATTGTGCATTGTGCATTGTTTGCTATCTTTGCCACAAACTTACTAATCGCACAAAACTATGATCAAGGATTTCAATTTCTACGCCCCGACGCGTGTGGTGTTCGGGCGCGACTCCGAGAAAAAGATAGGCCAGCTGGTCGCTGATAACGGTGGGCAGAAGGTGCTGATACACTATGGTGGCGGATCGGCCGAGCGGTCGGGACTGCTCAACGTGGTGCGTCAACAGCTGCGTGACGCGGGCATCGAGTTCTACGAATTGGGTGGGGTAGTACCCAACCCGTTGCTGTCAAAGGTGCGCGAGGGCATCGAACTTTGCCGCCGCGAAGGCGTGGATTTCATTCTCGCCGTGGGTGGAGGCAGCGTCATTGACTCGTCCAAGGCCATTGGCTACGGCGTGCCCTATGACGGTGACGTGTGGGACTTTTGGGCTGGAAAAGCCGTTCCCAAGCAGTGCCTGCCCATCGGCGTGGTGCTGACCATCCCCGCTGCGGGCAGCGAAATGTCGTCGAGCTGCGTCATCACAGCCGACGAGGGGTTCCTCAAGCGTGGCATCAACAGCGACCTGTGCCGATGCCGTTTCGCAGTGATGAATCCTGAACGCACCTATACCTTGCCGCCTTATCAGACCGCAGCGGGTGCAACCGACATCATGATGCACACCATGGAGCGATACTTCTCCAAGTACGAGGACATGACCCTCACCGACGCCATCAGCGAGGCATTGCTGCGCACCGTCAAGGACGCAGCCCTCATTGTCATGAAGACCCCCGAGGACTACCGCTACCGCGCCCAGATCATGTGGGCAGGCTCGCTGGCCCACAACGACCTCACTGAGTGCGGCACCGAGAAGGACTTCGCTACCCACCGCCTTGAGAACGAGCTCAGTGCCCTCTTTGGCGTGACGCATGGTGCTGGTCTGGCGGCCATTTGGCCCTCATGGGCGCGCTATGTCAAGGACAAGCACCTGAGCCGATTCGTGCAGTTTGCCGTCAATGTGATGGGAGTGCCCAACGACTTCGCCCATCCCGACGAGACCGCCGAGCG
>JAEEVE010000153.1 GCA_016290765.1 Muribaculaceae bacterium | reverse complement strand
CGTGGCACGGTAATCTGGTCGCTCAAGTAGTTCTGGATGGTGTAGGGCAACACGAAGTAACCGTCGGCCAGACCCTGCATCAGTGCCGAAGCACCCAGACGGTTGGCACCATGGTCGCTGAAGTTGCACTCGCCAATGGCAAACAGACCCTTGACGCTAGTCTGCAGCTCATAGTCTACCCAGATGCCGCCCATGGTGTAGTGGATGGCAGGATAGATCATCATGGGGTTGTAGTACTTCTCGCCGTTAATCTCGTTGGCCAGTTCACCCGGGTTGACATCGGTGATCTCCTCGTACATGTCGAAGAGGTTGCCATAGCGCTGGCGAATCACGTCGATGCCCAGGCGATTAATAGCCTCGCTGAAGTCGAGGAACACGGCCTTGCCGGTGTTGTTCACGCCGAAGCCCTTGTCGCAACGCTCCTTGGCGGCGCGGCTGGCCACGTCGCGAGGCACGAGGTTACCAAAGGCGGGATAGCGGCGCTCCAGATAGTAGTCTCGGTTCTCCTCGGGGATGTCACTGCCTTTGATTTGTCCGGTCTGCAGTTTCTTGGCATCCTCGATGTCCTTGGGCACCCAGATGCGGCCGTCGTTGCGCAGCGACTCGCTCATCAGCGTCAGCTTGGACTGCTTGTCGCCGTGCACGGGGATGCAAGTGGGGTGAATCTGCACGTAGGCGGGGTTGGCAAACCATGCGCCCTTGCGATAGCAAGCCATTGCGGCCGAGCAGTTGCAGGCCATGGCGTTGGTCGAGAGGAAGTAGGTGTTGCCATATCCACCAGTGGCGATGACCACGGCATGAGCAGCAAAGCGCTCAAGTTTGCCAGTGACCAGGTTGCGAGCGATGATACCGCGAGCGCGACCGTCGATGATGACCACATCGTGCATCTCATAGCGGTTGTAGCTCTTAACCTTGCCCATCTGGATCTGACGGTTCAGGCTCGAGTAAGCACCCAGCAACAGCTGTTGACCGGTCTGACCCTTGGCGTAGAAAGTGCGGCTTACCTGAGCACCACCGAACGAACGGTTGGCAAGCAGGCCACCATACTCGCGTGCGAAGGGAACACCCTGTGCCACGCACTGGTCAATGATATTGTTCGACACCTCGGCCAGGCGGTAGACGTTGGCCTCGCGGGCACGGTAGTCACCACCCTTGACGGTGTCATAGAACAAGCGGTAGACCGAGTCACCGTCGTTCTGATAGTTCTTGGCTGCATTGATACCGCCCTGCGCAGCAATCGAGTGTGCACGACGGGGTGAGTCCTGGATGCAGAAGTTCAGCACATTGAAGCCCATCTCGCCCAGTGTGGCTGCGGCGCTGGCACCAGCCAGACCGGTACCGACGACGATGATGTCAAGGCGGCGCTTGTTGGCGGGGTTCACCAGTTTTTGGTGGGCCTTATAGTTTGTCCACTTCTCGGCCACGGGTCCCTCAGGAATCTTTGAGTCAATCGCGGGCTGAGCAGTCTGTTTGATAGTTTCTTCCATTTTTCTGAATGATTTTAAAGGTTAATACTCAGCTTACGGGATGGCAAAGAACCAAGTAAAGTAGCAAGCCTCAACGGCAAACAACAGCATCACGATGGTTGCCCACCAGCAGCCGATGCACTTAATGCGCTCAATCCACTTGTCGTTGGTGGTACCCAAGGTCTGGAATGCGCTCCAGAAGCCGTGTGTGATGTGGAACCAGATGGCGCAGAAGCCAATCAGATAGACAGGAAGCACCCACAACTGGCTGAATGCCAAGCCCAGTGCCTCTTTGCCTGACAGAGGATAGTCGCCCATGATCTCGGGCAACTGCATCTTGGCCCAGAAGTGGAACAGGTGCAGCACCAGGAAACACAGGACGATAATGCCCAGCACCAGCATGTTCTGCGAGGCCCACTCGACGGTGGCAGGCTTCTTCGACACCTCATAGGCGTTGGCGCCGCGAGCCTTGCGGTTCTGCAGCGTCAGCCAGAAGGCGTAGCAGATGTGAATCACAAACCCACCAGCGAGCACAGCTGTGCCCACCAGCGCATACCAGTTGGCGCCGAGGAATTCGCACACGGCCTCATACGCGTCAAACGAGATGAGAGCCACAGCGTTCATCAGCGCGTGGAAGGTTAAGAATAGGATCAGGAAAAGACCGGTGACACTCATCACCACTTTTCGTCCTACAGAGGAATTAGTTAACCACATAAGTAAAAATTTAGTTATTAATTGATTATTTTATTCATCTTATAAACAATTTGCAAAGATACGGAAAAAAAGCGGCATGCACAATAGTTTTCCGAAAAAACACTAATTACTGCTATAAAAAAGAGGCGTTTGTTGGTGAAGTGGCAGGGATGTGCTACCTTTGTGACTTGGAAAAACAAGAAATGGAACTGAAGGAAGAATTTGTGGAGATGCTTGGGCAGTTGATGCCCGATGAGTGCGAAGCGTTGTGTCGCTGCATCGGCGAAACGGTACCCAGCGTGAGTGTACGCGTGAATGAGGCGAAGGGCGGCACGGTACCCGCTGGGGCGACGCGTGTGCCCTGGTGCGAAATGGGTTATTACCTAGACGAGCGGCCCAACTTCACCCTTGACCCGATGCTACACGCTGGACGCTACTATGTGCAGGATGCCTCGTCGATGTTTATCCACCATGTTATCAAGCAGTTGGTATGTCCCCCTAGCCCCCTAAAGGGGGAAAATTCTATGTCACAGCCTGTGAAGTATTTAGATCTATGTGCGGCACCAGGGGGCAAGACAACTGCCGCCTTACAGGCACTGCCAGCGGGGTCGCTGGTGGTCGCTAACGAGATTGTGCCCAACCGCGCCCGTGCGTTGATGGACAACGTGATGCGCTGGGGCTCGCCCCATGCCGTGGTGACCTGCAACGCTCCGGCGCAAGTGGGGCGGCTGACGCATCTGTTCGATATAGTAGCGACCGATGTGCCCTGCAGCGGTGAGGGAATGATGCGTAAAGATGCCGAGGCGGCGGCGCAATGGTCGCCCTCGCTGGTGTCACAATGTGCCACGCGGCAACGCGACATCATTCGCGACATTTGGCCCGCCCTGCGCCCTGGCGGCTTGTTCATCTACAGCACATGCACCTACAACCGCCAGGAGAATGAGGAGATGATTGAGCACCTTATTTCAGAATATGGCGCCGAACCGGTCGCTGTGCCTGTTGAAGAGGCCTGGAACATCACTCCCGCCATTGGATGCGACCTGCCATGTTACCGCTTTATGCCGCACCGCACACGCGGCGAGGGACTGTTCATGGCAGTGGTTCGCAAGCCCGAAGGCGCGCGGCAACCATTGAGAACCAAGAAAAGCGCCCCACCAAAAACAAATGCCATCGCCCAAGGCATCAAGGAATGGCTAAGTGACTGTAAAGAATATGACCTGAGTGTGCAAGGCGATGATGTGGTGGCGAACCCCAAGACGCATGCCGATGCATTGGCGGCACTGCGCACGACGCTTAATGTCATCTATTCGGGCGTGACACTGGGCACCCTCAAGGGCAAGAACTGCGTACCGCACCACTCGCTGGCATTGAGCACTGCACTTAACCGTACCGCCCTACCTCACTGCGAGGTTGACCTCGACACCGCCCTGCGCTACCTGCATGGCGAGGCTATCACCATCGACGCTCCCCGCGGTTATGTGCTGCTCACCCATCACGATGTCCCCATCGGCTGGGTCAACAACCTGGGCAACCGCGCCAACAACCTTTATCCCAAACCGTTGAGAATTATTAAAAATTGAGAATGGGCTTCGTTTGATAGCGAAGCCCATTCTACATTGTGCACGATGCACTCATTACGATTTTCCAAGGATAATGTTGATGATGGCATTGACATCAGTCACATCCACCGCGCCATCACCGTTAACATCGGCAATGGAATCTAACGTTTCTTTTCCTAAAATCATATTAATGACGGCATTGACATCGGTCACATCGACCGCACCATCAAGATTGATATCACCAAGTGAAGGGAAGACATCAGTATAATAGAACGTGATATCATCGATATAACACGGCTGGGTGCTACTTCCACCTACCATGTCGATGCGGTAGTAAGTGGGAGCTGCCATATCAAGTTGCAATGACAAAGTTGCAAAAGCATGGGCTCTGACCGTCAGGTACTCATTGCCTAGCTTGGTCCAACTGTTGCCATCGGCCGACTGATAGATTGCGAACTTGGCCTCGGTCGATGACGAGTTGATTGCAATGAACTCTATGCGCAAAGCCTTCACCCTGAGTGGCTCGGCCATCGCAATACGTGAGGGTTTGACCATCGCCACTGAATGCACGCCGTTGCACATAGAAGATCCTGGTGCCGTCACATTGGCCGAAGTAAAATTCCACTTGGCAAAATTACCCTGAACATTCTTGAGATTCTTATCGGTAGTAGCCGCCATTTGCTCAAAGTCCTCAACCAGCTCCTTAATTTGAGCTGGAGCATATACGTCAAACGTTATAACACCTCCGTTTTCGCGAATGTTATTCAGTTCGAACTGATTCTCAACGCCTCCCCACGTGAGAAGATTAGGTTGTGTCTGGTTGCCTATACTCGTGACATTACTCGTTCCTGGGAAGGGGTCGCTGGCGCTAGTTCCGCTTGTCGAATTGCCAGCGCGCAACAACTCATAGTAGTTGTGTGAAGGGTTGCAATTCACATCATTATCATCCCAAACACTCACATCAGTCGAGTCGACGCGTGCGATGAGCATACCATGCCCCGGCAGGTAGGCATCCCATTTGACGTTCTGTCGGTTGTCAAGCATGAAGAACTCACCATCAACCTGTGTGCGCAAAATCATCCCATCGCCTGTTGTTCCCACATTTTGCAGCGAATAGGTGCCTGCTGACTTGATTTCCCGTGGTTGGCTCCATCCTAGGGCATAGCGTTCCCAGGCGCTATAGGCACATGGTGTACGCCCCATGTTGTAGTCGCCTCCAGCCATCACGTCCCAACCGCCCGGGTCATGGCTCTGGCCATTCTCTCCGTAGTCGGTATCATAGAGGTCAGGCAGGCCCAGCACATGGCTGAACTCGTGCGCCATAGTGGCAATGCCCAAAGGCATTGTGTAGCCATAGGACTCCCATCCATAAATCTCGGTCGAGCAGGCATAGGTGTAGAAATACTTACCGTCACGCACAATCCATGACCAAGAATCATGGTCATAGAGCGTGGACTTGTGTGGCCACAGATAGCCACTGTTGTTACCACTATAGTTGGCCGAGTATCCTGCCACCAAGAAATAGACCATGTCAATCATTCCATCGCCATCGCAATCATATTTGGAATAATCAACCGTACTGTCAGCAGCATCGATTGCCGCCTTGAAAATGCGCCATGAATTGCTGGTTCCGTTATGATCGGTACTGGCAAAATCCACATCAATAGGCCCAACGACGTCGAACTGTGGCTTGAAGATGCCTCCCGACTGGTCGTTGAAGTAGTCATGCATCGAGCCAGTGCATGACTGGAAACTACCATCGAAAGTGAAACCCGTGTAGTTTTCCTTGTTTGCCATGTCGTTGTAGAAATCATGCGGTTTGTCCATGCTGAACTGGCGGTCAGTGTAGTTGATGAGGATAATCAGTCCGCGGAAGTTGGAGTAGTCCATCTTAGCACCACGTAACGACGGTTGCTGCGCGCGTGCCCTGGATTGCTTGGCGCGCTGCACATCGCTGGATGCCCGCACATGGGTACCTACCGCACTGAGCAACTGATGCTCAGCGGAGGTACGCAGTGCAGCATCATGTGCCAGCATGCCTGATGACACCAACACATCACCTTGTTTGACAGCATACTCATAACTGCCTACATTGTTACGCAGCACGGTGTAGCCATCGGCGGTGGTGTTGTAATGGAAGAACTCGTCACCCACAAGGCGCAAGGTCAGCGTTGTACCATCGCTCTGAGTGACCAACATAGGAGTTCTATCGGCAGGGATAGCCCAACACACAACTCCCATCAACAAAAACATCAGTAGGCTTGCAAATTTTCTCATTGTTTCTATCCATTTAAAATGACAAGGTGTGTCTCCAGAAACCTGTGACACACCTTACTAAACATTGTTTTTATTCCTTACCCAACATCAAGTTTATGACCGCATTGACATCGCTAATATCGACATTGCCATCACCAGTGATGTCGGCCTCAGGTGTCGGCGAAATCTTGCCCAACATCATATTTATCAGTGCGTTGACGTCGCTGATGTCAACCATGCCGTCGCCAGTGACATCGCCCACAACCGATGAGAACTCCTCGTGATAATAGAACTTGATGTCATCAACGTAACACGGCTGGTTGCCACTGCCACCTGACATGGCGAGGCGGAAGTATGTGGGGACTGCCATGTCAAGTTCTAAGTGCATGCTTGCAGTTTCATTGGCGTTTACACTCAAGTAGTCGGTGTTTACCTTAGTCCAAGTGCTGCCATCGGTTGACGAGTAGAGGGTGAACTTGGCATCGGCCGACGAGGTGTTGAATGCCATGAACTCAAAGCGGAATGCCTTGACCATGAGTGGCTCGTCCATAGCGATGATTGAGGGTTTAACCATTGCCACCGCATGCTCTCCATTGCACAAATCGGTACCTGGTGCAGTCACATTAGCCGAAATGAAGTTCCACTTAGCAAAATTGCCTTGCACTTGCTTCTGGTTCTTGTCGGTGGTAGCAGGCATCAACTCAAAGTCCTCAGCGAGCACATTGGGCTGGACTGCTTCAACAACATCAAACGTTATGACTCCGTTGGCCTCTCGGATATTCTTCAGTTCAAAAAGATTTTCAAGATTAGCCCAGGTGCGAAGGCTGGGTTCGGTCAGGTTGCCTACTGCCGTAACACTTGCCGAACCTGGGAAGGGGTCGCTAGAAGATGCTCCACTTGTCGAGTTGCCTGCTCGCAACAATTCATAGTAGTTGTGCGAGGGGAAGCAATTCACTTTATTCGCATCCCATATCCATGTATTTGTCGAGTCAACACGTGCAATCATCAAGCCATGTCCCGGCAGTGCAGCATCCCACTTGACACTCTGTCGATTGTCGAGCATGAAGTACTCACCGTCGACGGGAGTGCGCAAGATGAGTCCTTGGCCCGTGGTACCCACATACTGCAGTGAATAAGAGCCAGTCGAGTTGATTTCTTGCGGCTGAATCCATCCCAGAGCATATCGTTCCCATGCGGTGTAGGCGCAAGGTGTGCGTCCCATATTATAGTCACCGCCAGCCATCACATCCCATTCTCCTGGGTCGTGACTCTGTCCGTTCTCACCATAGTCAGTATCATATAAGTCGGGCAATCCCAGC
>JAEEVE010000152.1 GCA_016290765.1 Muribaculaceae bacterium | reverse complement strand
CCAACTACCCCGAGACTTTCAAGGTGGGTGTGGCTGGCGGCCCCGTCATCGACTGGAAGTGGTATGAGGTGATGTATGGCGAGCGCTACATGGACACCCCGCAGACCAACCCCGAAGGGTATGAAAAAACCAGCCTCCTCAACAAGGCTGGTGATCTGAAGGGGAGACTGCAAATCATTATTGGTCTCAATGACCCGACTGTTGTGCCGCAACATGCCTATTCATTCCTGAAGGCTTGTATCGCTGCTGGAACACAACCCGACTTCTATGTATATCCCGGCCAGGGACACAACATGCGCGGACACCAGAGTGTGCACCTGCATGAGCGCATCACACGCTACTTTGACGACTATCTGAAATAACCATCGATTGATGGTTCTGTGGGCCTCGGTTAACCGAGGCCTTATTTATTGCACCGGGGACAAATGCCCTTCACAACATATTCGGTTTCCTGTGGCTCGAAACCTTCAGGAAGTGGTACACTGGGTATGGTGACGTCATTCAAGCAATAAGTGCGGTGGCAACGCACACACGTCAAGTGCACGTGCCCCAGGCAATGGCGGGTGTCGTCGTGGTGACACACACAGTACTTTTGGGCACCACTGCCGTCGTCTATCTCGTGAAGCAGGTGAGCTTCGGTCAGGCTCACTAGGGTGCGGAACAACGTCGACCGGTCTACTGTAGGCAATGCATTCTCCAGGTCGCCCAGGCTGAACGCGTCATGAAATCCGTGCCGCACCTCGCGCCACACAAGCAGGCGAACAGCTGTCACGCGTACGCCTGCTTGCTCCAAAACACGCTCATCATCATGATTTTTCATTGGTGCACATCACATATTTCCCCCGTCCCCGAAGGGAGAGGGGTGATTAACTATCCTCTACCAGTGCGAATGAGGGCTTGATTATCCTTTTCTACGGAACAAGAACGCCAACAAAGCGCCCAGCCCCAGCACCTTCCACAAGCCGCCCGAACAACCCGGCATCTGGCCGCCCGAGCATCCTGGCAACTGTTGTTGCTGCTGGCCTGTGGGCAAGGTATTACCTTGCTCGGTGGGCAAGTAATCGTCAACACCAGGAATCACGCTGCCGCCATTTTGTTGCTGTTGCGGGTATTGTTGCTGCTGCGGGTAACCCTGCTGCTGCGGATAACCTTGTTGTTGCGGGTACTGCGGCTGTTGCGGGTACTGTTGCTGTTGCTGCTGGTAGTTGTTGCCACCTTTGTTTCGGCCCACGCCCATCTCGCGTTCCAGGTCCTGGATGCTGATATCGCCCGAAGGCTGGCCGCTCTGCTGCGGGTAGCCCTGCTGCTGCGGGTAACCCTGCTGAGGATACTGTTGTTGCTGGTTGGGGTCCAGCTCGTTGCCCATACCGCCACCTTGGCCCTGGGTCATCCCTTTGATAATTTCTTCTAAAAGTCCCATATTATTGTGAGTTTAGTTATTCTTCATCTTCTGTGTTTTGAGCCTCTTCAACCGCTTCGTCAATTTGCTCTTTGTACTTGGTGTAAACAAGGTAGCCTAATCCTAGAATCACAGCCCACATTGCCAAACTCCAGATGTTGTCAAACGGGTTGCATACAAAGTTCACAATCTTGTCCCAGCTCGATGGTTTCACCCACACGCGATTGTCGGTGTACTGGGTCTTCACTACACGCATAGGGATGTTGACCCAGATGGAGCAACGCGACTCCTCGCCTTTTATAATATAGGCGCGCGTTGAGTCGGTCGAAGAAACGAGCGACTCCTCGTCTTGCTCCTGGCGGTTAAGCCACTTAGTCAATGCACTCTTGTTGGCGTAGGTCTTTGTCAACTCGATGGCGGTGAACTGATCGTCGCTCATGTCGAGTACCGCGCAGTCATAGTTGGTGTTGCGCCACTTCACCGCGTCGCCCTTGCGTTTGCCCGTGAGCGTCACTGTCATCGGCTTGGACTTCTCGTCAACAGTCACCTTATAGGTCTTGGCGTCTTTCAGTTCCTCAATCACGTCGTCGGCGTCATCGCCTAGTGTGCAACCGAAGAATTGCGTTGGATTATTTGCAACACCCACCATGTCCTCGCCGCTGCTGCCGCCACAACTAGAAAGTAGCGCCAGCAAGGCTATTATCGGAATCAGTATTCTATTCATGTCTTTAAAATTTTCCCACAAATATAGTGAAAATTTCAATACGTACATAATTTTTGCACTACCTTTGCACCGCATAAACCAAAAAATCTTTCTCTAACATAAACCAATGAAATTTTTCCTCTTGTTGATTGGATTGATAATCAGTGTGTTGGCGGCTTTTTCACAAAATAATGCCATTGTAGACCTCACACTACAGGCTCGTGGCGATTACCAACGTCTCTATAACGACGGTGGGGCAAGCAAGGATGACTGCGGGTTCAAGGGGCAGTACCTCAACCTTATTCTTAATGGAGAAATCAATGAGCATTTTTCCTATGCCTACCGCCAGCGGCTGAACAAGATCAGCACAACGCCCTTTTTTGAGGCTACCGACTGGCTCTACCTCGATTACAAGCCCGTACAGCAGCTCACAATCTCGGGCGGTAAGCAGGCTGTTGTCATTGGAGGCTATGAGTATGACCGTGCACCCATCGATCTCTACTACTGCTCTGAGTTTTGGAATATTGTGCCTTGTTATGAGTGGGGAGCCAGTGTGGCATACGATTTCAATCAAGGTAATGACAAGTTACTGTTCCAGTTCTGCGAGAGTCCATTCCGCAGTTACTACACGCATGCCGACATGTATGCTTATAACCTCATGTGGGTTGGAAAACATGGCATTTGGAACACGATGTGGTCGGCAAACATGATAGAGTGGAAACAGGGACGATTCATTAATTATGTCGCCATGGGAAACGAACTGACCTTCACCCCGCGGCTGCGACTGCAGTTTGATTTTATGAACCGAGCCACATCGCATCAGCAGTTCCTCTTCAAGGATTGCTCGGTGATGACCGAACTCGCTTATCGCCCCATTGACAAACTCAACATCTTTGCCAAATACACTTACGATGTCAACCACAGCGGCACCGAAGCCGACATGCTCGTGTTTGATGGCTCCGAACTGCAGAGCGTAGGTGCAGGAATCGAGTACTATCCCATCCGCAAGAAGATGGACATTCGACTTCATGCCAACTACAGCTACGCCTGGGGCAATAACACCAACCCCGATGGCATCATGCAAGACCGCCAGCATTACTTCACCATTGGTGCCACATGGAGCATGAACGTATTCCAGTGGCGCAGGAAATAAAAATCCCTCCTCTTTCACATAAGGGGAGGGAATAGGAGTGGTTGTTTCTTTTATCCCAAAGAAGAATCGAACGTTAGGGACAAGATGCTCTAAACACTACTTGACGAACTTGTGGCTGGTCTTGCCGTTAGTCACAATATACACGCCATTGTGAAGGTGGCTAGTTGCGATGGTAGCCTCACCACGGCTGTTTACTATAGACTGGCCCACCAGGCGGCCGCTCATGTCAAACAAGCGTACCTCGCTGCCAGGTTGCATGCCCAACGCGCTCACCTGAGAGCTGCCTGCAATAAACACAGGCTTGCTCGACGTCAGGTCGTTGATGCCCGAAAGTCCTGGAGTGGCAAACTCTAGGCTGGCCAGCGGGCCCCACTCGTCGTTGATGTTCTTGCCAATAGCAAATGCGATGTATTCGGTAGCAGGATCTGCGTTCCACTGAGCCTCATCAACACCGGTGCGGTCCCAACCATATACGGGCTGGTCAGCGGTTAGGTACTCGATAATCTTTGCCTCGCCCCATTCGTCCGTCTCGTAGGCATTCTTCTCAATGAGCATGTCGTGATAGATGTTCACTTGATCGTTGGGCGTATAAATGACCCACTGATAGTAGCCTGTCTCTTGGTCGCCACCAAACTCGCCAAGTTCGATTGCAATCTCGGCAAGCCCCTCACCACCTAGCTTGGCTGTGGTGATGGGAATGATGATCAGGTCGCCATATACATTGTCTGCGTCCCAGCACTGAACATACACTTCGTAGTCCTTGCCAGGGGTGTCATCAGTCCAGCTCAACTGGGCTGCCTCGGTCTTGGTGAAGCCCCAAGCCTTAACCATGTCACCGATGCAAGTAAATCCCATCCAAGCCCCAAACATAGCAAACTGTTGCTCGGCCGTGCCAGCGTCAAACTGGCAAGCGGCATAGCCTGCACAGTCCTCACTAGGAGTGAAAGTAATCTTGTAACCGTCGGTAGTGATCTCGTCAATCGAGTAAGTCACTGTCGCGGTAGCACTCGCGCATAGGCATGTCAACACCGCTGCGCAAATCAAGAGTAATCTTTTTGTCATAATAAATAAGGTGTAAAGCCTGGCTCGATAACATATATGATGCAACCAGCAGGATGAGCCAGAAATCCCAGAGGACGCATTTCTCACTTTTCTGCTTGCAAAGTTATAGTTTTTTCCCCTAAAATGCAATATTTCAAAAGTTTTTCTTTGTCTGTTAGTCTGCTTCCATAGGCCATACGGCGATGATTCTGGTTCATTGGTCGGCAAATGGACTAAAATGGCACTTTTGGCACCAATTCTGGCGCGGGATTTGCAAGGTTGTAGGGCAAACAACCTATTGTCAAACAGCCGAACCACATGGGGAGGCACAACACTCAAGAACTATGAAGCGTTTAATTACCTCGATCGTCGCCATGGCAGCCATCATCGGCGCCAGCGCAATGAGCTACAGCCAGGCTCGCGAGCAGGCATGGTTCCTGACCGACAAAATGGCTTTCGAACTCTACCTGACCGCTCCGCAAGTCAGTGCAGTATATGAGATCAACCTCGACTACATCATGAACGTCGATTTTATGGGAGACATCTTCGGCACCTACTGGGAGCGTCGAACAAGAGAATTGAGCTTCGTGCTCACCCGCAGCCAGATGCACACTTTCTTGGCTACCGAGCACTTCTACCGCCCCATCAGCTGGGTGAACAGCTCCTTCCACTTCGTCATCTACGACCGTTACCCCACAAGGACGCATTTCTACTACAGCGCACCCAAGGTGTACACGACCTACCGTGGCGAGTTCCGCAAGAGCAACAACAACCGCTTTGAGGGCAAATTTGAAGACGTGAAGCCCGCCGTAACTGGACGCACGCTGAGCACCCGAACTGGTGTCTCGACGACAATCAACAAAGGTGGCTTCACCAGCGAGAACAAGGGAACGGTTACCAACGGACGAACCCGCCCCAGCGAGAACATGGGCGGATCGAGCACTGGCCGCACGGGAGCAAACGTGACCAACAGCGGAAACAGCTCAACACGAAACGGAGGTACCGCAATCCGCACCGAGGCAACGAAGCCTAGCGTAGCTATGGCATCCAGCGCCTCGACCATCGGAAGCACCCGCACAGCAACCACAAAGACCGCAAATGTCAGTGGAAGCAGCAAAGCCAACACTAGCAGTTCAACGGTCAGTGGAAGCAGCCGCAGCACTACCAACCGCACCGCTACAGTCAGCGGAAGCAGCCGAACCACCAGTAACGGAAGCAGCGCTAATACCGCTCGCCGTCACTGAGTACAAAAAGATCCATAAGTAAGAAGTTTTTTCATAAGCACTGAAGTTAGTTAAAAAGGTTAGTTAAGCACTTGGGTCGGTGTCCCTGTGAAGGGGTGCCGACCTTTTTTAACTTTCCCATCCTCTTTCTCTGGGAGTGAGTGGGGATAATTCTCCATTAAAACAGCGTCAGGTCAAAGCTTAGGTAACCATCGTTGATATCAATTGTGTCGCTGGACGATGAATCATGCACCAATCGTAACTTGTGCATCTCGATGATGGTTTTGAACTCGTGTCGATATATGTCTACCTGGCCCTGAATGCCACGATAACTCCCGTCATGGTCCTGGCTGCCGTTAAGTTCAACAATTACACGCCCTTGAGAGGCGTCGAGCAGGCCATGCCAGCCCTCACTCTGCTGCAGCATGAACAAGCGTGTGATGCGTGTGCCATCGGCAAGCGAGAATCGCCAGGTGACTACGCCATGCGGCATGCCCGTACACACTACCAAGCTGTCTTGCCTAAATTCAATCTGCTTGAAATGATAGACCTTTTCGTCTACACGCAGGTCGTTCCACAGGTAATCGTCATCGTTGTCACATGAGGGCGACAACAAGAGCAACGATAGAGCTAAGGCAAGTAATACTTTCTTCATAGTTTCAGTCGATAGCCTATGATAAACGACAATTCATTATTCATCATGCGTGCGCCGCGCAAGTTGTAATGTTCACCATGGTAAATTGCGTCACGCCGCACCATCGTCTTGCGTCCTGCTGAGAGCCGTGCGCCAAAGCTCAATCCGTTGTTCAGCGTATAGGAGATGCCTAGTGGCACCAGGATGTCATGGCTGTAGAATAACTCATCACCGTTGTAATGCTCTCCGCCAATGCGCATCACACTGTGCAGCCCGAATGAGGGAGCTACGCCCAGTGTCATGTCAATGTGGTGGCCGAAGGGGTGGAAATGGAGCAAAACGGGCACACTTAAGTGGTCCTGACGCAGGTAGCTGTCAATGGGACGTATCGACGAGCCACGAGGCACATATTCTACTGCTCCCGATACGCTCATATAGTTAGTCAACCGATAGCATGCTTCCACGCCAGCGACCACCCCAGGGCGCATGCGGCAGCCCTTGGCCTCGTCACCCACATAATGGTACAACGCTAACCCTGCGTAAGGCTTCAACGACCACCGCCCCTGTCCCCAACAGGCAACCGCGCTCATTACCAGCAAGGCAACAAGCGCAATTCGATAGCATTTCCCCTCACCTTTCTGAAAGGGGAGGGGTGAGGGGTGGGATTTAGTCGGCCAGGCTAAATTATGCATAGTGAATTATGCATCATGCATTGACTCAAGGTACCACCGGTACAGCGCTGGCACACCATCCTCAATCTCCATGCGATGCCGCCAACCCAGGCTGTGCAGCTTGCTCACGTCGGTGAGCTTGCGCATCGTGCCATCGGGTTTGCTGGCATCCCACAGAATCTCGCCCTGGTAACCCACAGCCTGCTTCACAAGCTGCGCCAGTTGCCCGATGGTAACCTCCTTGCCGCTGCCGATGTTGATGTGGCAGTTGCGCACCTCGGGATCAGTGCCGCGCACGTCGGCAAAGTCAATGTGTTCCAGGCAATACACGCTGGCATCAGCCATGTCCTCGCTCCACAAGAACTCGCGGATGGGACGACCCGTGCCCCACAGCGACAGACTCTCGCGCGTGATGCCGTACTTGCCTAGCAAGGCCTCAATCTCAGTCTCGCTGGCGCTGCCGTCAAGGCTCT
>JAEEVE010000009.1 GCA_016290765.1 Muribaculaceae bacterium | reverse complement strand
TATGGGAAACTGGAGCCTGATGGATGGGGCATGCTACAACGGCGGCTCGGTCAGCGGGGACACGCCCATCGGATACAGTGCTTACGAGAAGAACTTCATGGGGTGGCTGGACTATATTACCCCGGTCGACAATACGCACTACACCTTGTCGGTGTTCAACAACAAAAGCGAGGAGACCGACCAAGCCATCCAGATTACCAGCCACTTGAACCCGAACGAGTACTACATCCTAGAGAACCGTCGCCGACAAGGCTGGGACCTGTGTATCCCCGATGAGGGTGTGCTCATCACCCACTTCACGTATATAGCAGAACGCTGGGAAAGCAATACGCCCAACAACCAGCCCATTCAACTTGCTACTGTCGTTCCAGCCGACAATCAGCTAATCGAGATTGACGAGTTTTCTGATTGCTTTGGCGAGACCAATCATGCACTCACCCCCACATCGACACCGGCCATGACACTCAACATGGATGCTGACGGAGAACTAGCCAACACCAGTGGTGGTGCCGGCACACTCAATAAGCCCGTGACCGAAATTGTCCTTAACAACGATGGAACTGCCTCATTGTGGTATAACAAGGCTGAACTCAGTGTTACCCCAGATAACCTGAGCATGAGGGTTGGTATTGGCAGCAATAAAACCGCTACCTTCCAAGTCAAAGGCAAAGGATTACCAGAAGATGCAATACTGACGGTCAATGACGAGAACAACGTGTTTACGATTGACACCGAATTGCTCACTGACGCTCAGGTATCGCAAGAACAGGGCGCAACAGTCACTGTGACGTTCCAGCCCACCGAGATTACCACCTACAATGCCACCATTGATGTGGCTTGCGAGGGGGTGGATACACTTACCGTCACGCTCATTGGTGAAGGCTTGATTGAGTCGGAAACACCGGTGATGTTACCTGCCGACACGCTAACCATCACACCGCACTCGTTCCGTGCCGACTGGACCGACGGCTCACCCATCGAGAATGTGAAGAGTTACACCTTGCATGTCAACTACAAGCCAAAGTATGAGTTGCTCTACGACAATAGTTTCACCAGTTGGCAGGATGTTTCTGAGACCGTATGGTACTGGACAGAATACATCGATATAGCCCCAAATCTAGGGGACTATGACTTGCCAGACTGGACGGGCGAGCACATTTATAGTCATGATGGATATATGCAAATTGGTGACCGAAAGTCGGGATATAACGGCAACAATGTGGCTGGCAATCTCACAACTCCAGCCCTCGATCTGAGCGATTATGACGGCAAGGTAACTGTCGTCTTTGAAGGCAAGTCGGCAACTACTGGCACTAGCCTGACGATCGCTGCAGGAAAGGGTGCCACCACAACCACTAGCAATACCGTGTCGATGACCACAACTTCCAAGGCCTACACGCAAGTGCTACAAGGTGATGCCGTGGACAATGCCTTTGTGCGTCTGTCAACCGCCAGTGGCAAGCCCGTGCAGTTTACGAGTCTCAAGATTTATGCTGGTGAGTACAGCGAGGGCAATGCCAATGCTCCACTGATGGCCGTTGTCGAGAACGGTGATTCTCTGCAACGCATGATCGAAGGCATTACTGACCTCAACTATACTGTCACTGACCTCAAGGGTTATGGCACATTCCGTTACTGGGTTGAGGCAGTCTATAGCAACGACTCTCACAGCGAGTTGAGCAATATCGAGACTGTCACGTTGCGTGACGCTGTGGTGCCCTCCCTGCTTGGTGACGTGAACAATGATGGCGTTGTCGATATCGCCGATGTGAATATCGTCATCAACATCATGCTTGGCAAGGACAGTGCTGACAACTACGATGGCCGTGCCTATATTACCCATGGCGATACGAATGTTGACATCGCCGACGTCAACGCAGTCATCAACCTTATGCTCGGCAAGTAATAATAGGATTAATAAAAACAATGCAGCCTGGCGGATTTCCTGCCAGGCTGCATTGTGCATTTTGCATTGCCTCAAAGGTTGTCAATCTGTTTCTTTGCCCATTCCTTAGCGACGCGGATGGCCTCACGTTTGGCTTGTTGGGTCAGACTGTCGAGCATCGCTTGCGTTGGGTCGTAGGGCTCGTTGTCCTCACGTGGCGTGACACTGCCCAGGGTGTCGTCGGGCGCAACAGCGGGTTCGTCTGGTTCGCTGGCGGGTGGTGGAGTGACTCCTACGCTGGGTTCCTCGGCACGGCTCATATCGATGCCCATAGCCTCTTTCAGCACTTGGTCGATGTCGTCCTTGCTAAAGGTGAATACATGTCCTAGGATGCCTAGCGAAATGGTTTTGGGTTTCTCGCCCACCATAATCTTTCCGGTCGAGTAGACAAAGTGGTTGTCCACCTGCAGCAGTTGGTCAATGGCGATGTCGGCACCCTTGCCCGACATCCACTTAATGACTTCACCCAACAGGTCACCCATGTCGCGTTCCTCAACCTTGTCGTTGACCCACTCGCGAGACGAGCCCACAATAGCTTGGCGATGTGCCTCGCGGTCGGGCACGGTAACGACGAGCACGCCCAGCACAATCAACAGGATAAGCAAAGCAATCAGCCACTTGGTGCAACCACCCTTGCGTTTGGGCTCGGGTTGTCGCGCTGGGGCAGTCGTTGCTGTCTCGTTCCAGCTAGGCGGTACAGGTGGCGCTGGGTTGTGCTTGGGTGGTGTTGTGGCGGCCTGGGCGGCACTGTGGCGCTCATATTCCAGGCGTTGCAACAGGGTGGTCAAGGCAGGCACATCGCCAGCTTGTTTCCAGTCGGACATCCCTTCGGTCCACACCTCAGTCTCGGGAGTTATTCCCATCTCGGCCAGCTGTTCGATGCTGAACGGTCCGCGCTGCTGGTCGTCAATATACAGGTAGTACATCTTGTTATTTTGAAAAATTGATAATTAGACTATTTTACCATCAAGAAGATGAGCAGGGAAAAGAGCAGTATCCAGAAGAGGCAACCCACACAGTTTATCTTTACCGTTTTGCCACCCTGGGGCTGTTCCCCTGGTTGCCCCTGTGAGGCTTGCTGTGTCTGATTGGGGTTATAGCGTTGACCGTAGGTGTAAGGGTTGGGCAAACCCTCGTGGTGGTCAATGAGGATTTTGCGCGGAGCACCGCCACGATAAGGCCCGACGCAGCCCGCTTGCTCGAGTTGTGCAATCAAGTCTTGAGCACGCTCGAGAGAAATCCCGAAGTAGTCGCGCAACATCATCGGCGTGATGGCATTGCACTGGCTCAGGTAGCGTACTGCATCGTCAAAGAGTGGGTCGCGGCCATCGCCGCCCAGTTGTGACGGTAGCGGCGGGGGAGGAGAACCACAGTCAATAACTTCGGCTGACTCGATAACTTCGGCCGATGACGACTGGGGTACTGTGCCCGAGTCGCGACGCAACTCGAGCGAGCCATCGTCGAGCGGTACATAGGCATAATCGCCCACAATCTCCAGCTGGGTAAGACACTGGGGACAGATGGTCTTGTATTCGGAGGCAATCAGAGCCTCTACACTTAGCTCAATGTGTTTGCCGCACTTGGGACAGGTATACTTCATTATATGAAATTGTTCTCACACGCAAAGGTACGAATAAAATCAGAAATATGCTCATTTTTCAACAAAAATGCCAAAAAATTTGGGCATTTGAAGGTTTTAATCTACCTTTGCTCACACATCTAGCAACAAGTGTGCCAACGCTTTGTTCTAACTAAACTTTTGTTCTTATGTTTCAATATCGAAATAGCATCAAGCGATTAGTTGCGCTTATTCTCGTGATGATTGCAGTGACGGTCATGCAGGCACAGACGGGCGACCTGCCGCGTTCCACGCCTGCCCAGCAAGGGCTGAGCACCCTGGCCGTGAGCCAGATGGTCGACTCATTGCTCGCCCTACCTGAGACCGAGATACATCATGTGATGGTTGTACGCCATGGCCATGTCGTGGCCGAGGTGCACCCCGCCCCGTTCCGTGCCGAGGATGCCCACACTCTATACTCAGCCAGCAAGACCTTTGTCGCACTGGCAGTAGGACTTGCCATTGCCGATAACCGGCTTCGGTTGGACGACCGTGTGGCGGCTATAATGCACGACCAGTTGCCCGATACTGTCAGCGACGCGTTAGCGCAAATGACCGTGCGCAACCTGCTCACCATGAGTAGCGGCATCACGCCCGACTGGTCGATGCGCAACCGCGTAACCGATTGGGAGCGCACTTGGCTTGCAAAACCCGTCAAGGAGCCAGGTGAGCACTTGCTCTATGACTCGATGTCAACCTATATGCTCTCGGCCATTGTCCAACGCGTCACTGGCAAGACTGTGCTGCAACTGCTCAACGAACGGGTGTTTGCCCCCATGCACATTACCGAGGTCGATTGGCAACTGAGTCCCAGCGGAGTGTGCACAGGTGGCTGGGGACTGCGTCTCCAGGCCGAGTCGCTCGCCAAGGTGGGTGTATTGATGCTGCAACGCGGGCAATGGGAGGGACGACAACTTGTACCCGAGCAGTGGGTTGACGAGATGACCACACGGCACATCAACTATGACAATGCTGACGGCCAGGATCCAACCGACGGCAACCAGGGTTACTGTTACCAGGTATGGCGCTGCAAGTGGCCCACAGCCTATCGTGCTGATGGGGCACTGGGGCAATATGTGGTGATGGATCCCGCTAGCGACATCGTCGTGGTTATCTTGGGGGCGAGCCGTCGTGGGCACGGCGAATTGGCATGTATCTGGAACCAGCTGATGCCCGGTGTCGACTGTCTTGACAAGGGAGGCAGCAAGGCGTCCAAGCACCTCGATGCAGTGTGCAGCAGCGCCACATTGCCGTTGCCACAAGGCAAGCGGCGGTCGCCCAGAGTGGCGAATGCCGACATCAAGTTGCAGCCCAACAAGCATCGGATTGACTTGATCAAGTTGACCGAGCAAGAGGGGCAGATGATGATGCGCATCTATTATCATGACGGGCGCGACGAGTTCATCCCGCTGGGTTATGGGAACTGGTGCTATGGTAATCTGATGGGCGAGCCGCCTTACTCCATCATGCCCAAGGGGCGCTTTAACGGCTTGCGACATAACTTTGTCACTGGTGCCGCCTATGCCTGGACAACCCCCACTATACTCACCATTCAGGTGCACTATGTCAACTTTGTCAGCGCCACGACACTGACCTTTGACACTGAGCGTGCCACCGTCACTATCACTGACAACTTCGACCCCACTCATCCCGAAGTCATTACTTGCGCCACTGTCAAACAGTAGTCTTATGCGTGACATCACTGATTTAGCACGGGTTAAGCGCAACTACCTGGTGTATCTGCGGGTCGAGAAGGGGTTGTCGGAGAACACATCGGAAGCCTACCGTGATGATGTGGACAAACTTACCAGCTATCTGGCCGACGTGGGTGTGGCCGTTGAGCGTGCCACTACCAATGACCTTGACAACTTTGTCGCTGCCTTGCACGACCTGGGTATTGGGCCGCGCTCTACGGCACGCATCATATCGGGCATCAAGAGTTTTTACAAATATTTGCGCCTTGAGGGCTTTACCGATCAGAATCCCACGCAATTGCTCGATTCGCCTCGGTTGGGACGGCATTTGCCCGAAGTGCTCACGCTCGAGGAGATTGATGCCATGATTGCATGCATCGATATGGGCACACCCGAAGGCGTTCGCAACCGCGCCATCATTGAGACCATGTATAGTTGCGGGCTGCGTGTGAGCGAGGTCGTCGGGCTACAGATATCGCTCATTTATGCCGACGAGGAGTTTATCGTTGTGCGTGGCAAGGGTGACAAGCAGCGCATCGTGCCCATTTCGCAAGTTGCGCTTGAGCAGATCGGCATCTATATGAACGAGGTGCGCAGTGGCCTCACCGTCAAGCGCGGATGTGATGACATTCTGTTTCTGAACCGCCGTGGAGGCCAGCTGTCAAGGCAGATGGTATTTATCATCATCAAGCAGTTGTGCGAGCTGGCTGGCATCCACAAGAGCGTCAGTCCTCACACCCTGAGGCACTCCTTTGCTACCCACCTGCTCGAAGGCGGTGCCAACTTGCGTGCCATCCAGCAGATGCTGGGCCACGAAAGCATCACCACCACCGAAATTTATGTCCATATCGACCGCACGCGCCTGCGCAATGAAATTCTGCAACACCACCCCCGCAACAAGCATTGAGAGGCATAGAGTGTGAAAACTACTAAAAAATGCAGCACTTCTGCTCAAATGTCAAAAACATTTTGTAAATTTGCACGTTTCAAGACTAATTGATTATTGTCATTAAATAAAAATCTTAATTATATCCAATGTCATTACTCGCACAAGTCCCTGCTGCAGCCGACACGCTGGCGCAGAATGTTATCGACACTGTCGCACAGGCGGCACAAGCCGTCGCCCCCGTGGCGCAAGCCGCTCCAGCGGCCGAACCCGTTGTGAAAGACCTCTCGGTGTGGAACCTGACCATGGCCGGTGGCTGGCTCATGATTCCGCTGGCACTGCTGGCTGTCGTGAGCATCTATATCTTCTTTGAGCGCTTGTTTGCCGTGAGCCGTGCCTCGCGGGAGGACGCAGCATTCATGGAGAAAATCAAGAACTTTATCCACCGCGGTGAGGTCGACCAGGCGGCACAGTTGTGTAAGGACACCAACACCCCCTATGCCCGCATGATTGAAAAGGGCGTGAGCCGCATCGGCCGGCCAATGAATGACGTGCTTGTCGCTATCGAGAACGTGGGCAACATGGAGATTGCCAAGCTCGAGAAAGGCTTCAACTGGCTCGCCACCACGGCTGCTGGTGCTCCCATGATTGGTTTCTTGGGTACTGTCACCGGTATGGTGCAGGCATTCTTTAAGATTGCCAGTGCCGGAGCGCAGAGCAACGTCAGTACTTTTGCCAGTGGCATCTACCAAGCGTTGGTCACCACTGTCGCTGGTCTGATTGTCGGTATTTTGGCATTGTTTGCCTACAACTATCTCACCAGCCGCGTCAACAAGGTGATGAACAAGCTCGAGGGTAAGTCAATGGAATTCATGGACCTGCTCAACGAGCCGGCCAAGTAAACACGCGTCACGACTATGGCACTGAAACGACAACACGAAACCCTGTCGATGTTCAGCATGGCGTCGATGACCGATGTCATCTTCTTGCTGCTCATTTTCTTCATGGTTACCTCGACGTTCGTCTTCCCGTCGGCACTGGAGGTGAACCTGCCACAGAGCGGTCAGCAGACGGCATTGAAGCCCACCACGCGCATCTACATCGACGAGGATATGAACATGTTTGCCACCCAAGGCGACAGCATCAGCGAGGGAGCCTTGATGCCGTTGGCACCTGAGCAGCTCGAGCCGTTCATGCAGAGCGTGCAAGCCGCCAACCCGCAGGAGTTCATCGCACTCTATGCCGATGAAGCTGTGCCCTACGGACGCATCGTTGATATTCTCGACAAGGGATCAAAGAATGGCCTCAAGGTGGTGCTCGCCACCAAGCCCGCCTCGGCACAATATGCCGCTCCCGAGCAAACCCCTGCTCCAGCCGAACAGACCGAATTGTAATTGAGAAATTCTCAATTCTCAATTTTTGTAGAATGGAAGAACGTAAAAGCAAAATAGTGGCCTTGTTGCTGACCCTGCTATGGCTGGTGGGGACGGTGTTGCTTATGGTCTATACCCACCTGCACTATGAGTACCCGCCCAAGGACATGCAGGCACAGCTGCAGCAAGACTCCATCATGTTTGGCGGCGAATTTGTCCAGTTGGGCAACCTGCCCGACCTCACCGAAAGCGAGGAGATGACTCCCGAGACACCAGCACCTAGCGAGGAAAAGGCCGACCAACCCGATGTCGAGGGTGATGACCTGGATAATGCCGGTGAGCCACAGCCTAAACCCACTCCCAAGCCTACGGTTACCGCTAAGGATGAGTCGCCGATGAAGGTCAAAGAGAAGCCCAAGGAGGAAAAGCCGCAGAAGACAGGTCCAGCCAAGAGCGACAAGCCTGACGCCAAGAAGGATCAGGTGAAGCGTGGCCAGGAGACCACCACAGCCAAGACCGATCGCGTGAAAGATGCGTTCGGCAAGAACTCAGGAACAGGCAGCGGCAAGCAAGGATCACCTGATGGTAATGCCGATCAGGGCGAGCGTCGTGGACAGCCAGGCATCAGCGGACTCGTGGGATATACCGCTGAATACTGGGGCCGTCCGCACAGCAAGTGGACTGGTAAAGTCAATGTGCAGGTTCGCGTAAATCCCCGCGGCAAGGTCATCGAGGCACATGCCGTCAGCGGCAGCGGCGAGGCATGGGCGCATCCCGAGGTGCGACGCTCGTGCGAGCAAGCTGCACGCGAGAGTGCGTTCTCGGTGCCCAAGAATCGCACCAGCGAGGGCATCGGTACCATTACCTGGCGGTTTATCTAACTGCTATTCACACATGCTCCCCCTCTAGGAAAGCCTAGAGGGGGATTTTTTGTCCCGTTTTGGGGTTGTATTTTATATTGGATTTATCGGTAAAATTGGGGCACTTTTCTATGTTTTTGGGGTATTTGGTATAGTTTAGTTTGCGATAAAACCAATTAGTGTTAACTTTGCGAGTTAATAAATATTTTGTCAGTCATTCGACTTAACAATCTACCTTAACTACATTTAGCTACGTAACTACTGAATAGTATGAAACGCAACTTAACTATCCACTTGCTGGGCTGGGGCATCGTGTTATTCTTGCCTTTGCTCTTCTTCGCGTCGCCCAACGACACCTGGTCGATGACCTTGATGCGTTGGCTGAGGTCTTTGGGAGGGCCATTGGCCTATATGTTGCTGTTCTACATCAACTACCTGTGGCTCGTGCCCAAGTTCTATTTTGGCGGCAAAAAGGGGTCCTTTTATGCCATCAACGTGGTGTGTATCGCCACTGCATTGGGCATGATGATGGGATGGTGGCACGTGGTCAATGACTGGATGCCCGCCGAGGCGCACCGAGGTCCACGTGGCCCGAGGCCACACAATCCGATGTATTTCTACAACACCATCTCGCTTATTCTCGTGGTGGGACTCAGTTTGGCCGTGCGCTTGACGCAGCGGTGGCAACATGCCGAGCAGGCGCGTCAGGAGGCCGAAAAGAGCCGTGCCGAGGCCGAGTTGAGTAATCTGCGCAATCAGCTCAATCCACACTTCTTGCTCAACACGCTCAACAATATCTATGCCTTGATCGCCTTTGACGCCGACAAAGCGCAACTGGCTGTCGATGAACTGAGCCGGTTGTTGCGGCATGTGCTATATGACAACCAGCAGAGTTTTGTGCCTCTATATAAAGAGGTGGCATTTATGCGTAACTACATTGAGCTGATGAAAATCCGTGTCACCGATGGCGTGAAAATTGAAACCGACATCCGCATCGCCGACGATGACTCGACGCCCATCGCACCGCTCATTTTCATCTCACTGCTCGAGAACGCCTTCAAGCATGGTGTCTCGCCGCAAGGCAAGGGATTTATCCGCATGGAAATGTCGCAGGAGCATGGTACAATTACATGCGCTATCAGCAATAGCAACTATCCCAAGCGTGCCAATGACAAGAGTGGAAGTGGAATTGGGCTAGAGCAGGTGAGCAAGCGGCTCGAACTCATCTATCCCGGCCGCTACACATGGGAGCGCGGGCTCAACCCCGAAGCTACCGAATATCATTCAAAGATAACAATTAAGAATTAAAAACTATGACTATCAAGTGTATAATCGTCGATGATGAGCCCCTGGCTGTCGAACTGTTGGCCAGTTATGTAAACAAAATCCCCTTCCTGGAGTTGGTCGGGAAATATAGCAATGCAACCGATGCCCTCGAAGGTATAAAGAATAACGAAGTAGATTTGTTGTTCCTCGACATACAGATGCCCGAGGTCAGTGGTATGGAACTGTCCAAGATGGTGCCCGAAGGAACGCGTATCATCTTTACCACCGCCTTTGATCAATATGCCGTCGATTCCTACCGCACCGGTGCTCTCGACTACCTGCTCAAGCCCATTACCTATGCCACCTTCCTCGAGGCATGCAACAAGGCTCTGCAGTGGTTCACGCTTGTCCACCAGACCGAGAATCAGCCCGAGCAAGAAATCAAGAGCATCTTTGTCAAGAGCGAGTATAAGTTGTTGCAAATCAATTTGGACCAGATTCGCTATATCGAAGGCCTCAAGGACTATGTCAAAATATACACTGAAGATTCTCCGCACCCCATTCTGTCGTTAATGAACATGAAGGCGATGGAACAGATGTTGCCTGCGTCACGATTCATCCGCGTGCACCGCAGCTTCATTGTCTCAAAAGAGAAGATTCGCGAGATTGACCGCAATCGCATCGTCTTTGGCGATGTCTATATACCTATTGGTGACAGTTACAAACAAGCCTTCAACGAGTTTATCAACCGATAAAAATGACAAGGGCACAAGCTGGTAGGCTTGTGTCCTTGTTCATTTGGTGAGGATTGTCTCTAATAGTATCGACCCGAGCGGCCAGCGTAACGGAACACGCGACCATCGCGGCGTGAAGAGTCCTCATAGAGGATGAGGTAATTGCCTTCGAACTCATAGTAGAGATATTCGTTGAGACCGTCGTCAAAGAGCATCTCCACCTTGCGGTATCCACGCTCGTACCAGTCAAAACCGACTCGCGTGCCGAACTCGTTGCGGTAGACACCCGTGCCATTGTCATAGAAGGTGTATTCCTCATATTCACCGGCCAAGAGGTCATACTCCCTACCATTCTCTATCACCGATACCTTCTCCCAGGTACCCAGCAGGTCACTGTTGTAGTATTCCCAGTCGTCACCACAGCTGTTTAACGCCAGCGATAAGGTGACCAACGTCATCAATGCGTAAATCTTTTTCATAGTCGTATATGTATTTAGTGTTTTGTTATTTAGACCTTTGCTATGGATTTGCGTTTAATGGCTCACCGCTGCAAAGGTATCACTTTTTTGCCAAACATGGGGCATATTCAACAAAAAATCAATAACTTTGCGCCAATGTAAACATGCCACTATATGGATAAGAAAGTATTGATAACAGGTGCCGGCGGGTTTATCGGCGGATTTCTGGTGGCCGAGGCGCTGAGCCGGGGCTACGAGACCTGGGCGGCCGTGCGGGCCACCACCAATCGCAAATTTCTCACCGACGAGCGTATACACTTCATTGAACTGGACTTTACCGATGAGCAGGCACTGCACGATGTACTAGCGGCCCATGTTGCCGAGCATGGGCGCTGGGATTGTGTAGTGCACAACTTGGGGCTTACAAAGGCCACCAACTACCTGGACTTTGAGCGCGTGAACTATAGTTACCTGCGGCTGCTGGCCGAAACCTTGCGCGACATTGACGCCGTCCCCGAGGTCTTCTTGATGATGAGCAGCCTCAGCGTGATGGGTCCTGGTGACGAGGTGGGTTATAAGCCATTCCAGCCTGGTGATGTGCCCGCGCCCAACACGCGCTATGGCACCAGCAAACTCAAAGCCGAGACATGGCTGCAGATGCAATCGTCGTGGCTGCCCTATACCATCTTCCGGTGCACGGGGGTCTATGGTCCTCACGAGCGTGATTACTACCTGATGATGAAGAGCATCAAGGCGGGCTTTGACTTCACTGTGGGCTTCAAGAAACAGATGCTCACGTTCATCTATGTGCGCGACTTGGCACGAGCGGTGTTCCTCTCGCTGGACAAGGGAGCGCTGCGCAAACCCTATTACATCAGTGAAGACTGTGGGTACACGCAGTCTGAGTTCCGCAAGATTGTGTGCGAGGAACTGGGCAAGCGCTGGGTCATTCCCGTCAAGTGCCCATTGTGGGTCGTGAAGGCCGTGTGTCACATCGCTGAGTGGTGGGGCAAGGTCACCATGAAAGCCAGTACACTCAACCCCGATAAATACCGCATCCTTAAGCAGCGCAACTGGCTATGTGACACCAGCGAGGCAAAGCGCGACTTCGGTTTTGAGGCTGAATACGACCTGCGCCGCGGTGTGCATGAGGCCATCGAGTGGTACCGCGCTGCAGGCTGGCTATGATGATGCCTTGGCAGTTATATATAACGTCCTTTTAAATTCTAAAAAATTAGTGGCCGCTGTTTTTGGAGATGAGTTGATCAACTAGTTGTTGGGCGGTGGTGAGGGTTTCTTCGGCTGTCTCGATAGCGGTGGCGTCGAAGTGGAGCTGGGCCTGGGCGTAGTAGGGTGAGCGGCGCGCGAGTGCTTCCTCGACATGAGGCAGAATCTCGTCCTCGGCCAGCGGAGCGATGGTGGGACGTTTGAACTTGTGCTCGGGCAACGCCAGACGGGCGGCGATGACCTGGGGTGTGGTGGTGAGCCACACGGTGGTGCCTAGGCGGTTCATCAACGCCATGTTGTCGCCATAGCAGGGTGTGCCGCCTCCGCATGCCACCACAGCTGGCGCTCCTGCCACTTCGTGCAGTGCCTCGCGCTCCATCTGGCGGAACCTTTGTTCGCCCAATTGTGCGAAGATGTCGGTGATGCGCATCTCGGCGCGTTCCTCGATCAATTCGTCCAGGTCATAGAAGTCCACCTCGAGCAGTTGGGCTAGTACGCGTCCCAGCGTGGTCTTGCCACAACACATATATCCCACCAGGAAAATCGTCTTCATTCCTCACTATTTTGTATAATGACAGTGCAAAGATAGTAAAAAAACACTAACTTTGCTGCCCAATAACAGAAAGATGGCAACAAACAGAAACAAATGGTACGTGGTGTGGGTTGGCACCGAGCCAGGTGTATGTGACTCGTGGGCCGAGTGCGAGGCGCGCGTGAAAGACTATCCTGGGGCGCGCTACAAGTCCTACAAGACACAGGAGGAGGCCGTGCGGGCATTCCGCGAGGGCGATGACACTCGTGAGGTGTTGCGTGCCATCGCGCGCGGACCGTTGACGCATGTCAACTATGAGGCATTCCCCGAAATCATCGCCGACAGTATTGCTGTGGACGGAGCCTGCAGTGGCAACCCGGGCATGATGGAGTATCGCGGCGTGGACGTGATGACGGGCGCCGAATTGTTTCATCAGGGGCCATTCCCAGACGCGACCAATAACATAGGCGAGTACTTGGCACTGGTGCATGCCTTGGCGTTTTTCCACAATACACAGAATGGACACACCGCCATCTACAGTGACAGCCGCACCGCTCTGGCGTGGGTGCGCGACCGCAAGTGCAAGACCAAATTAGCCCGTACTCCCAACAACGAGCGACTCTTTGCCATCATCGCTCGCGCCGACGCATGGCTAGCCACACATACCTGGACCAACCGAATCCTTAAATGGAAAACTGAGGAGTGGGGTGAAATCCCCGCCGACTTTGGAAGAAAGTAAGCATGAAGCAGCAAGTTGAAAATATCAAGCCCTATCACGAGCAGGGCAGCAAGACTGAGCAGGTGCGCGACATGTTTGATTCCATTGCGCCAGCCTACGACTTTATGAACCGCGCGATGACGTTGGGCATTGACCGGTGGTGGCGCCATGTGGCAGTAGGTCGTGTGGCACGCCATCTTCAAAACTACCCGATACCACGACTGCTAGATGTAGCGACTGGCACGGGCGACTTCGCCATCCAGTTGCAGCGCAGTGTCGCCAGTGCTGTGGTGCATGGCATAGATTTGAGTCAGGGCATGCTCGATGTGGCGCGCCGCAAGGTGGAGGATCGCGGTCTGCAGGATGCTATCACTTTTGAGCAGGGTGACTGCTTGGCGCTACCCTTCGATGATGACTCGTTCGATGCAGTGACTGTTGCCTTCGGAGTACGCAATTTCGAGCATCTGGACCGCGGCTACAGCGAGATGTACCGTGTGATGCGGCCAGGTGGCATCCTGTGTGTGCTCGAGCTATCCACGCCGCAGAACCGTCTCGTCCGCTGGTTTTATGATCTCTACACCCTGCACATCATTCCCTGGGCCGGGTCGCTCAAGAGCGGTGATAAAAGCGCCTACCGCTATTTGCCGCAAAGCATCGCCGCTGTGCCACAGGGCGATGCCATGCTTGATATCATGCGGAAGGCTGGATTCACAAAGTGCCAAGCACATACGCTAACCTTAGGCACTTGCTCGCTGTACACGGGAGTGAAGTAAAAATCCTCTATGTTCTCGCGGGGAACATAGAGGAAGAAAGTGCAAAGTTACGACGAATTTTTGACACACGCGCAATGATTTCAGAGAAATTGCTTTGTTAGCATTTTTTTTGTTTTTTGCCTTGGATGAACCGAGCGATTAACATTAACTTTGCATCCCGATAACTCAATTTATCGGTATGGACAAACACAGTTTAATTTCAATCTCAGACCTCAGTAAGGAAGAGATTATGGCGCTATTGAAGCGCGCAAGGGAGTTTGAACAGAATCCCAACCAACGCATCCTGGCGGGTAAGGTGGTGGCCTCGTTATTCTTCGAGCCCTCAACTAGAACCCGCCTTAGTTTTGAAACAGCCGTCAATCGTTTGGGTGGACGAGTCATCGGATTCAGCGACCCCAAGAGTAGCAGCCAGGCCAAGGGCGAGAGCCTGAAGGACACCATTATGATGGTCAGCAACTATGCCGACCTGATTGTGATGCGCCACTACCTGGAAGGTGCTGCCCGCTACGCCAACGAGATTGCGTCGGTGCCCATCATCAACGCCGGTGACGGCAGCAACCAGCACCCCACGCAGACCATGCTCGATCTTTACACCATTTACCAGACCCAGGGCACGCTTGAGAACCTCACCATCACCATGGTGGGTGACCTGAAGTATGGCCGCACCGTGCACTCGCTACTCGAGGCCATGCACCACTTCAACCCCCGCTTCAAGTTTGTCGCCTGCGACGAACTGCGCATGCCCGAGCAGTACAAGCAGTACTGCCGCGAGTGGGGCATCGAGTATGAGGAGACGCGCGACTTCAGCCCCGAGATCATCAACCAGACCGACATCCTGTACATGACTCGCGTGCAGCGCGAGCGCTTTAGCGACCTTATGGAATATGAGCGCGTGAAGAACATCTACACCCTCACCGCCAGCATGCTCACGGGCTGCAAGCCCAACATGCGTGTGCTGCACCCGCTGCCCCGTGTGACCGAGATTGCCCAGGATGTCGACGACACCCCGCAGGCCTACTACTTTGAGCAGGCGCTCAACGGCCTCTATGCCCGCCAGGCACTCATCTGTCGAGCATTGGACTTTTAATCAATGCATAATGCATCATTCACAATTCTCAATTAAAACACCGAAGAGATGGTAAACAAAGAAAAGAAAGAACTTGCAGTGGCCGCGTTGCAGAACGGCACTGTGATTGACCATATCCCCACCGAGTCGCTCTTTAAGGTTGTGGATCTGTTGGGGCTGAAAGACCTGAAAGACGTCAGTGTCACCATTGGTAACAATCTGGACAGCAATCGCATGGTGAAGAAAGGCATCATCAAAGTGGCCGACATGTTCTTCCCCGAGGAGACCCTGAACCGCATCGCCGTCATTGCGCCCAATGTGGTGGTCAACATTATCCGCGACTTTGAGGTGGTGGAAAAACTCCACGTCACCCTGCCCGACGACCTGATTGACATCGTCAAGTGCAACAACCCCAAGTGCATCACCAACAACGAGCCGATGCGCACCCACTTCCACGTCATCGACCGCGAGCACACCACCCTGCGTTGCCACTACTGCGAGCGCCCCGTCGCCCAGCAAGACATCACCCTCAAGTAGTCTCGACCGATAAATCTCTGAAAATAAAAGGATGCGCCTCAAGTTCTTGGGACGCATCCTCTTTTGTTGTCTTTCATCAGGTTAACAGCCAACTATGACAAAAAGCCAAAAAAATGCACAAAGTGTTGACCGATTGCCGAAGTTTTAGTAACTTTGCGGCGCAAAACTAGAGAGAAAACCTTTTTAACATAAACACGAATATGAATAATTCGGTAATTACATTCCCCGTGCCGGCCAATGAGCCGGTGAAGGCCTATCTGGCCGGGTCGCCCGAACGCGTGGCCCTCGAGAAAGAACTGGAGCGTCAAAGCAACCTCGTCGTCGACATCCCCATCATCATTGGTGGCAAAGAAATCCGCACCGGCGATGTGGGTCAGGTGACTTGCCCCCACGACCACAAGCATGTGCTCGCCACCTACCACAAGGTGACCCGCAAGGAGGTGGAGATGGCCGTTGAGGCCGCCATGGAGGCCCACAAGCAGTGGAGCCGCACGCCGTGGACCACGCGAGCCGCCATCGTCATGAAGATGGCCGAGCTGCTCGCCACCAAGTATCGTCCCATCATGAACGCCGCCACGATGCTGGGCCAGAGCAAGAACATATACCAGGCCGAGATCGATTCGGCTTGCGAGACCATCGACTTCTTCCGCTACAACGTGCACTATGCCAGCAAGATCTACGCCATGCAGCCCAAGGACGGTGTGGGACAAATCAACCACACTGAGTATCGTCCGCTCGAAGGCTTCGTGTTGGCCGTGACTCCATTTAACTTCACATCGATTGCTTCTAACCTGTGCATGACCCCCGTGCTCATGGGCAATGTGGCACTGTGGAAGCCCTCGACCACCGCTCTGCTGAGCAACTACTACCTGATGCAGCTCTACAAGGAGGCTGGTCTGCCCGACGGCGTGATCAACTTCTTGCCCGGCAGCGGCGCGCTCATCGGCGAGGTTGCTACCCAGTCTAAGTACTTCTCGGGCATCCACTTCACCGGCAGCACCGCCACGTTCAACTCGCTGTGGCGCCAGGCTGGCCAGAACCTGGGCAAGTATATCTCTTATCCCCGCATCGTGGGCGAGACCGGCGGCAAGGACTTCATCTTTGTCCATCCCAGTGCCGATCCCAAGGCTGTGGCAACTGCTGCCTTCTGTGGTGCCTACGAGTTCCAGGGTCAGAAGTGCTCGGCCGCTTCGCGTATGTACATCCCCAAGAGCTTGTGGCCTGAGGTGCTTGCCGACATGAAGCGCATGGCCGCCGAGGTCAAGATGGGCGACGTGAAGGATGCCGGCAACTATATTAACGCCGTCATCGACGAGACCTCGTTCAACAAGTGCCAGAGCTATATCGACTTTGCCGAGCAAGCTGCTGACGCACAGGTTGTCATGGGCGGCAAGTGCGACAAGTCGGTCGGCTGGTTTGTCGAGCCCACAGTCATTGAGACCAGCAATCCGCACTTTAAGTCGATGGAAGAGGAAATCTTTGGCCCCATCATCACAGTCTATCCCTACGATGACGACAAGGTCGACGAAGCTGTTGAGCTGTGCAACACCACATCGCCTTATGGCCTGACGGGTGCTGTGTTCGGCCGTTGCCGTATGGCCGTTGAGAAGATTACCGATGCGCTGTGCTATGCAGCTGGCAACTTCTACATCAACGACAAGCCAACGGGAGCCGTGGTTGGCATGCAGCCCTTTGGCGGCGCTCGTGCCAGCGGTACCAACGACAAGGCTGGTGGTGAATTCAACCTCATCCGCTGGATTATCCCGCGCGTGATTAAGGAAACCCTTGTTTCGCCCACCGACTATCGCTATACTTACCTGAAGTGATTTTATGCAAGATATCAAACCTTGTAAAGTCAACGTAAGCAGTGAGACTGGGCGGTTGCGTGCCGTGTTGCTGCATCGGCCAGGAGTGGAGATTGAGCGGATGACACCGCTCAATGCCGAGCATGCGCTCTACAGCGACATCCTGAACAAGCCCATCGTCGACGGCGAGTATGCCAACTTTTGTGGCGTGCTCGAACGGTGGACACAGGTCTACTATGTCGAGGATGTGTTGGAGCAGATTTTGCGCAACTTGGGCGTGCGCATGCAGATGGTCAATGAGACCGTGCGCAACTATGGTGCCAAGTCGCAGCAGCTGCTCGACTACCTGGACAGTTGCAATACACGCCAGCTTGCCGCCACGCTCATCGAGGGATATGAAGACCCCGAGTGGGACGGCTTGGATGACGACCGCTACTTGCTAGAGCCGCTCTACAACTTGTTCTTTACACGCGATGCGTCATCGACGGTCTATGGTCGTGTGCTCATCAATTCGATGAGCTTTGAGGCCCGTGAGCGCGAGACGATGATCTATGAGGCCATCTTCCGCCATTTCTTCGGCGTGGAGATGCTCAATGCCATGGCGTGGAACAAGTGGGCACGCACCGAGGGTGGCGACGTGCAGATTGCTGGTCCTGACCTGTTGTGCATCGGCCAGGGCATCCGCACTAATGCCAAGGGCATCGAGTACCTGGCGCAGACCTTTGCCCGCGAGCGCGAGCACTTTAACATCCTGGTGCAGGAACTTCCGCACAAACCCGACTCGTTTATTCACTTGGACATGGTGTTCACCTTCCTAGGGCAGCACCAGTGTATGGCATTCGAGCCAATGTTGAAGAAAACGGGCCTGTTTGCAGGCAAGGACACCACGCTTATCACCATCGATTATGGCAAGGTGAGCTATCGTAATGTGCCCAACATCGTTGAGGGTCTGCGCGGACTGGGATGGGACATCGAGCCTGTGCTAGGCGGGGGCAGCGACCCATGGGTGCAACTGCGCGAGCAGTGGCATAGTGGTGCCAATTTCTTTGCCCTGGGCGACGGCAAGATCATGGGCTATCGTCGCAATACGCATACCATCGACGCGCTTGACAAAGCCGGTTTTGCCGTGCTCAATGCCGAGGATATTGTCAGTGGCAAGGTCGACATGGCCAGCTATGACAAGTTTGTTGCCGCATTCCCTGGTAGCGAGTTGCCACGTGCAGGTGGCGGCGCCCGGTGCATGACCATGCCTATCCTGCGCGACTAGTTCGATCCCTTGCTATAAAACGAATCATCCCGACGGTGTCTGCCGCCGGGATGATTGTGTATTTCCTGCCTTCTCTCTTCAGACTAGGGGAACTAGAGAATGAAAAATGGAGAGGCCTCGTAACGGGGTAGGGCGTAGAGCTGGATGTCGCGGCCGCGCTGATCGGGGGCGTTGCTGGCATCGCCCACTGTAAGCCCGCGTGACTCGATGGCATCACGCATCGCTGCTAGTGCCAATGCAGGCGTGTTGTTGTCGTTGCTCAGGTGGCACAAGAAGACCCACTTAAGGCCTGGATGGTAGTGTTCACGCACAAACTGTGCTGCCAGCGAGTTGTCCAGATGCCCTGTATTGCTGCGTACCCGCGCCTTGAGGAACTCGGGATAGCGGCCTGTGTCGAGCATTGTGCGGTCATAATTGCTCTCAATCATCAGGTAATGGGCGTTTTGCATATAGTGCTCGGCGCGTGGTGTGATGACTCCCATGTCGGTCGCCACCACAAAGGTCTGCTGTCCCATTTGGATGCTGAAGCCCATGTTGTCGGTGCCGTCGTGTGAAGTCTCAAAGGCGGTGAACTCCATGCCGCACAGCTTGAAGGGCGTTTCTACCCAGATGGGCACTTGATAGTCCTTGACGCGACGCGAGATATTGTGGCGGCGCAACATGCCGTTCATCAGCCGCATAGTGCAATAGACGCGAGCCTGCTTATTGTAGTCACGCACAATCTTGTAGACATATCGCACATGGTCTTGATGGTCGTGGGTGAGGACCACACCCTTGACTGCGTCACGGCCAATGCCATTGCGCCGCAGCTCGTCAAACACGTTCTGCGGGTCGACGCCAGCATCAATGAGCACGCCGTTCTGAGGCGTGCCGATGTAGGCGCAGTTGCCACTGCTGCCGCTGCCAAAGCTGATGAATGCCAGTCCAGAGCCTAGTTCGTCGTCGTGGCGCAGTGACTCGTCATTGGCTGGCTTTGCTGGTTGTTCGGCAAGCTCATCCCATTCAAAGTTGATGGTGTTTGGTGTGCCTTCATTAAATCGGTGATATTTGGTGGTATTTTTGTTCATCTCATTTGTACAAGAGAAAAATGGTCGGTATTTTGCCAAAATCGGGTTTCTGTGCCGCCCACTGCGCGATGCTGTGTGTGACAATGCGCTCGTTCTCGCCGGTGATATCACTAGCTACGCACAGCCGCAGGTTGCCAGGCAGATGTTTTACTAGGTCGGCCAGCAGTGTATTGTTGCGATAAGGCGTCTCGATAAATATCTGCGTCTGGTCGTCGCGCATGATGCGCTGTTCCAGTTCCTTGAGGCGGCGAGCGCGAGCCTGTGCCTCAATCGGCAGATAGCCCACAAAAGCGAACGACTGGCCGTTGAACCCTGACGCCATCAGGCCCATGAGGATGCTTGACGGTCCCACCAGAGGAATCACCGTCAGACCACGGCGTTGGGCAATGGCCACAACATCGGCACCAGGGTCGGCGATAGCTGGGCATCCTGCCTCGCTGATGATGCCCATGGGCTGGCCCGTTTCAAGTGGAGCAAGGTAAGATGCTATGTCCTTTGGGTCGGTGTGGCGATTCAGTTCATAGAATGTGAGCCCGTCGATGTCAATGTCGCGGTCGCAACGCTTGAGGAATCGCCGAGCCGAACGCACATTCTCAACGATGAAGTGACGAATGCCCCGCACCACCTCGATGTTAGCGGCGGGAAGCACCTGGCTCAGTGGCACATCGCTCAATGTGACAGGGATGAGATATAACGCGGGTTTCATTGTTGAGAATACTACCGATTTCAGTTGAGGTGCAAAGTTAGCATTTTTTTCTGGATTACCCTTTGAGGCATTGCCAAAAATGAGATTTTTTAACCCACAGTTGCAGCAGTCATTTTTTTTGGCGAAATTTGCAGCATGAATCGAAAACTATTTTTGCGTCCCCTCGTGGTCTTGTGGATGGCACTTGCCACACTTGTTGTATCTGCTGGTTTGCCGCATTCGGCAACCAATCGGCATGGTGTCGGCAGTGAGGCATTGATGCAGTTGATTAATGACCTGCGTTCACAGCCTTTCACCGAGTTGCACCACCTGGTTGTAGTCAAAAACGGGAACATTATTACCGAAATTCATGCTGCACCCTACCGCGCTACCGACACACATAATCAGTTTTCGGCCAGCAAGATGCTCACGGCTCTAGCAGTGGGGCTGGCAGTTCAAGATGGGAAACTCTCACTTGACGACAAGTTGGGTGATATTAGTGTGCGTCACCTGCTCACTATGACCAGCGGCAAACAAGTGAATACTCAGATTCGCGACACGAGCGACAACTGGATGGAGAGTTGGCTGGCATTGCCTGGCACGGCGCCGGGCAAGAAATTCGCCTACGACACGATGAGCGCATTCATACTATCGGCTCTCGTGCAGCGCGCCACAGGGTGCACCATGTTAGACTACTTGCGGGAACGAATCTTTCAGCCCATGGGCATCACTGATGTCGAGTGGGAACTAAGCCCCGATGGCATTAACACTGGCGGTTGGGGTGTGCGATGCAGCACGCTCTCCATGGCCATGCTGGGTCAATTGGTACTTCAGCGTGGGCAATGGAATGGCAAACAACTGATTGATGCACAATGGATCGACATGATGATACAAGATCAACTGCCGTCATTGGGCATCATCCCCTCACATCGCGATGACTATAACCATGGTTACGGTTTTCAGATGTGGCTTAATGCATATCCAGGTACTGTCCGCGCTCAGGGCAATTTCGGTCAGTTGGTCTATATCGTTCCCGCCGATAGCCTAGTCATTGCGGTCAATGCAGCCGCAACCGACCAGTTGGCCATTCTGCGTGTTGTGCAGCGTGATGCTCCGTTGTTGTCCTCAAGAAAAGCCACGAATTTACCACTGCTAAACAATCTTTTGGCTTTGCCGTTGCCTCAAGGAAAATGTTGGAGTCAAGACAGTGACACACTGCTCGTGACATTGGCGAGCAACAAGCATGGCATTCAGTCTTTGGAACTGCGTCGTGACAGCGCCCGCGCTTGGCTGGACATCTGCAGGGATGATGGAACCAGTGAGCGTATCTCGCTGGGCTGCAATCATTGGGAATATGGTCGGTTAGCTGGGACACCTCCTTATAACATCGGAGCCAAGAACCGTTTCAGCGGTATGGATAAGGGGTTTAGTGTCGCTGGCGCATATGCCTGGACGATGGGGCATCAATTGCTTATACAGTTGCACTATGTCGACTGGTACAGCTCGCTTTCGATTCTCATTGATCTGCACCGTGGTGTGGCAACTCTAACCAGCAATACTTCGGCCAATCGTTCTGAAATAGTCACCTGCTCGGTGGATGTAAACGACCAGCAAACAACTTTCCATGCTTGTCGAACGGCATGGATTGCTGGATGTGTAGCGCTACTAGTCATCTTGTTTGTCATCGCAATGGGTTTTGCGGTTCGATGCATGATAGGCAAAGAATGATGCAAGACTTAAGAATTTTCGATTCTCAATTCGACAGATTCTCAATTAAAAGTAGTAATTTTGCAAAATTATTGTACGAGCCATTATATGATAGAAAGACATATCATCATTGACCAGGTTGACCCCGTGACATTTTATGGGGTCAACAATAGTAATATTTCGCTGATACGCAACTTGTTCCCCAAACTGCGCATGGCTGCTCGTGGCAGTGTCATCACGGTGTTGGGCGATGACGAAGAAACTGCCGAGTTTGAACGGAAAATTCACGAATTGGCCGACTATTGCGCGCGTTACAATACGCTTACCGAGGAGGTCATTATCGATACGATCAAGGGCACGCCGCCACAGGAACTGAAGATGGACGATGTCATCATATATGGCGTGAACGGCAAGCCCATTCAGGGCCGTACACCCAACCAGCAATTGCTGGTCAAGACCTTCGGCGAAAATGACTTGACCTTTGCATTGGGACCAGCCGGAACTGGAAAGACTTATCTAGCTGTGGCCCTGGCAGTACGTGCGCTGAAGAACAAGGAAGTGCGAAAAATCATCCTGTCTCGACCAGCTGTTGAGGCTGGCGAGAAACTGGGCTTTCTGCCAGGCGACATGAAGGAAAAGATTGACCCCTATCTGCAGCCGTTGTACGATGCACTCGAGGACATGATTCCCAATGCCAAGCTTCGTGAATACATGGAGACCGATGTTATCCAGATTGCGCCGTTGGCCTTCATGCGCGGCCGCACACTCAACGACGCCATCATCGTGCTCGACGAGGCGCAAAACACCACTACCCACCAAATCAAGATGTTCCTCACCCGACTGGGCATGGGATCGAAGATGATTGTCACAGGCGACGTGACGCAAATCGACCTGCCTCGCACCACACAGTCGGGACTGATTCATGCCTTGCGTGTACTCAAGGATGTCAAAGGCATCGGGCGCGTCGAGTTTGGCAAGAAAGACATCGTCCGTCATCAACTGGTGCAACGCATCGTTGAGGCCTATGAGCGATTCCAAGAGGAGCCACTGTCCCCTTAACCCCCTAAAGGGGGAATGTTCTGTTGTACAACAACCCTGTATGCCCTCTTTAGGGGGTCTCAACTTTTAACTCTCAACTCTAAACTGATGAAAGTCCGTTGTTTTTTGGGTACATATAGAAAGATAGGGCTTGGTCTTCGCGGCTTGGCGCTTTTAATCACTATTATCCTCGTTTCAACCGAGGTGCAGGCGGGTTTGCCTCGTGCGTCGACCAGCGATGTGTCGGTCAATGCAAACACGATCATGCAATTTCTTCAGGATGTCACGCAGATGTCAGAGGTCGAGTTGCATCATTTGATTATCGTCAAGGATGGGTATGTCATCACCGAGGTGCATGCCGATCCCTATCGAGCTAGCGATCCCCACAATCTTTTCTCAGCCAGCAAGATGTTCACCGCTCTGGCCGTGGGATTGGCTGTTGATGATGGCTCATTGTCGTTGGATGACAAGGTCATTGACTACTTTCCCGACAAGTGCCCCGATAGCATTATGCCCGAAATGGCCGACATCACTGTACGTCACTTACTCACGATGACTAGTGGCAAGCAGGTGAAAGCTCAGATTCGTGACAATAGCGATGATTGGGCGGCGAGTTGGCTGGCATTGCCTGGTACGACACCAGGCAAGACGTTTGCCTACGACACCATGACCCCCTTTATTCTCTCGGCTATTGTTCAGCGAGCCACAGGAAGTACTATTCTGGACCTGTTGCAGTCACGCATCTTGCAGCCTATGGGCATCACCGATGTCGAGTGGGAACAAAGTCCTGATGGCATCAACACCGGCGGCTGGGGAGTGCGTTGCAGCGCTGAGACCATGGCGATGCTGGGACAACTCTTATTGCAGCAAGGCTGTTGGGACGATCGTCAACTCATCAGTCGAGAATGGGCGGTTCAAATGACTACAGACCAGTTAAGTACGATGGGGATTGAGCCATCGCATTCTGGTGAGTATAATTGTGGTTATGGCTACTTGATGTGGCGTTGCAGTTGGGACTCGGGCTATCGTGCCGAAGGAAACTATGGACAATATATCATCATTGACCCCTCGTTGAACTTGGTCATCGTTACCTGCGGCACTATCCCCAGTCAGTCTCGGATGTTGGCGCCAGTAAAGAACTTTGTGCAGCGTTTATCACAGAACAATAGTGATTTGGGCAGTTCAGACCAACAAGCACTCGACGATTTGTGTCAAAGTATCCAAATGGACAAGGCCAGCGGCCGACTATGGAACTCGATTTATCCTTGTGCACACCTTATCTTATCAGAGAATTTGATGAATATCAAAGAGTTGTATCTTCAGCATCACTATGGTAATGGGCAGATTGTGATTGTCGATGATACTGGTTGTCGCGACACTTTGTCGCTGGGATATAACGAGTGGTTATATACTCCAATGCGCGGAAAACCCTATTATAACATAGCTGCCAAGAACCGATTCAGTGGGATGGATCGGGGTTTCACTGCTGCAGGCAATTTTGCATGGCCCTCGACAGAGGAAATTGAAATAAGAATTCATCATGTCGATTGGTACAGTGCAATGATACTGGTAATAAATTTCAATGAGAACAAATTGTCCTTCACCTACAATCAGTGGCCTACGTGGCACGAAATGGTTGATTTCACTATGGTTCCACCATCCTCATCGGTATATGGTGATGTGACAGATGACGGCACGGTTGATATCAGCGATGTTAACTCAGTCATTAACATTATGCTAGGCAAAGAGAGGTCGGTAACGAATCAGTAGCCTATGAGCCGTGATATCATTAAATGTGTAATTCTCAATTTTCAATTAAAAGATATGACCCTAACAAGAACTGATTTCAATTTCCCGGGACAAAAGAGCGTGTACCATGGCAAGGTGCGCGATGTGTATAACATCAACGATGACCTATTGGTGATGGTTGCCACCGATCGCATCAGCGCCTTTGACGTCATCCTGCCCAAGGGTATTCCCAGCAAGGGACAGGTGCTTAACCAGATTGCCGCTAAGTTTCTTGATGCGACTGCCGACATCGTGCCCAACTGGAAGCTCGCCACGCCTGACCCGATGGTCACTGTGGGCAAGCGCTGCGAGGGATTTGCAGTTGAGATGATTATTCGCGGCTATCTCACTGGAAGTGCCTGGCGCGAGTATAAGAATGGTTGCCGCATGTTGTGCGGCGTTCCTCTGCCTGATGGCATGCGTGAGAATGAGCGATTCCCCGAACCTATCATCACTCCCACCACTAAGGCCGAAGAGGGTCACGACGAGAACATCTCGCGTGAAGAAATCATCGCTCAAGGCATCGTCAGTGCCAAGGACTATGCTGTGATGGAGCAGTACACGCGGGCCCTGTTTGCCCGCGGCACCGAGATTGCAGCTAGCAAGGGCCTCATTCTGGTTGACACCAAGTATGAGTTTGGCAAGCGCGATGGTCAGGTAATTCTCATGGACGAGATTCATACGCCCGACTCTAGCCGCTACTTTTATGCCGAGGGCTATGAAGAGCGTTTCGCCAACGGCGAGCCCCAGCGCCAACTCAGCAAGGAGTTTGTGCGCCAGTGGCTCATCGAGCACGACTTCATGGGCAAGGAAGGTCAGCAGGTGCCTGAGATGACTGATGCCTATTGCCAGAGCGTGGCCGACCGCTATATTGAGCTATATGAGGAAATCACTGGCACACCCTTTGAACGTGCCACCGACACCGACCTTGCTGCCCGTATTGAGCGCAATGTCACCCAGTGGCTCAACGAGAATCAAAAATGAGATATCGCAACGAAGAGGACAAATGCTATGGTGTGGCGGGCATGGCCATTGGGTTGAGCATCTTTGATGCCGAGGACTTGCTCAGCGAGGTTGACATCGATGCCGATGGTACCGATTGTGTACGGTTTGCACCTGACTTTTATTACACGGGCAGTCCGCGCGTGCCGGCGAGCAAGTCATGGCATCACATCTACGCTCATTACCAAGTGTCGATGGGGCTTGCCATTGCCAATGCCCTGTGCCGCAAGATGGTACTTGATCATGGTGTGCTCGACCGCAAGCGGCGTGACGAGCTGCTTGATGCCGCTGTTGCTGATGGCCTCAACCTATGCCAACTCGACCGTGACGAGGTGGAGCCTATGTTTGACAAGTCCTACAGCTACCTGATGCGGGTGTTTGGCAACCGCGACATCCAGCGCGTCATCAACGATTTTGCTGGTGAGTTGCAGCAACGCCGCACCCTTACCCGCGCCGAGGTGGCTGAACTGCTGCAAGAGCTGGATCTGTAGCCTTTAGCAATTAGCAAATAGCAAATAGAACTCCATGAAAGTTGTCTTGATCAATCGCAGTGACCAGTTGGGCGGGGCGGCAATTGCCACCCTGCGACTGATGCATGGCTTCCAGGCACTGGGCGTGGATGCCCGCATGGTGGTGGTTGATCGGCATGGCAATGAATCCAATGTGTCGCTAGCGGGAACAGCATGGCATCGCCGATGGGCCTTCTACGCCGAGCGCATGGGCATCTATTTGCGCAACGGTCGTTGCCGTGACACTTTGTTCAAAATCGACACTGCCACGCATGGCATTGATGTGAGCAGTCACCCCTGGGTTCAGGAGGCAGACGCATTGCTGCTGGGCTGGACCAACCAGGGCATGCTCTCGCTCGACGGTTTAGATCGGTTGGGGCGGTTGGGCAAGCCTGTCATCTGGACGATGCACGACATGTGGCCATGCACGGGTGTGTGCCATCATGCCTATGAGTGCAAGGGTTATCTGGCCCAGTGCGCCGATTGCCCTTTGTTGCCTAGTGGCAGTAAGCTGGCCAGCAAGACATTAGCGCGTAAGGCTGCACTTTATAGCAAGGCTTCCATCCGTTTTGTGGCAGTGAGTCACTGGTTGGAGCATTGTTGTCGCCAGAGCACATTATTGCAAGATGCTGATGTCACAGTGATTGGTAATCCTTTCCCCACCAGTGACTATTCCTGCGACTATGTGGCAAGCCCCGCTTTGCCCGACGATGCCGTTGTGATTGCTATGGGTGCTGCACGTCTTGATGACCCTGTCAAGGGCTTTGATTTGCTCATCGATTCGATGCGGAACCTTCGTGAAAGTGCACCAACGCTGGCCGATCGCCTGCATCTGCTGTTATATGGTGATTTGCGAGACAAGTCGCTGTTGCAACAGCTTGCGGTTGGCTACACTTATATGGGCTATATCACTGACATCAACGCTGTGTTCCGGCAGGCGCACATCGTGCTGAGCACCTCGCGCTACGAGTCTTTTGGCTACACCCTGCTCGAAGGCATGGCCAGTGGATGCATACCCGTCACGACAGGTGCCGGTGGCCAGGTCGACATCGTGCAGCACCTGCACAATGGTTATGTCACAGGCAGTAATGACCCTGCCGACGTGTCACAAGGCATTGCTTGGGCAGCACAAGCGCAAATATCTCGTGCCGCTCAGCATCAATGGGTTGCCGACAATTTTGATGCCCCCATCATCGCACAACAGTATCTCGCCTTCATCAATAACTCTTAACTATAAACTCTTAACTATAAACTCCCCCGTGCAAACAGTATTATTTCATAGCACCATTTTTGGTCCCATCCACAGCCGTAGGCTAGGGATTTCGTTAGGCGTGAACTTGATGCCCAACGATGGCAAAATTTGTTCATTTGACTGCCTCTACTGTGAGGCGGGTTTTAACGCCCAGGGCCCCGGCACAACGGGCATTCCAACGCGTGAGGCTGTCAAGCGCCAACTCAAGGCGAAACTTGAAGCCATGAAGGCCGATGGCTCGGGGTTGGATGTCATCACCTTTTCGGGCAATGGCGAACCCACGTTGCACCCGCACTTTAAGGAGGTGGTTCACGACGTGATGATGTTGCGTGACCGCTACTATCCTGACGCAAAGGTGAGCGTGCTCAGTAATTCGACCATGGCAGGTCGGCCCGAAGTGGCCGAAGCGCTGAAGCTGGTGGATAACAACATCCTCAAACTCGATTCGGCCATCGCAGCTACCCTACGTGTCATCAATCGTCCGCAGTCGCCCAACCTGCTCCCCACAGGAGTCATCGAGGATCTCAAACAGTTCAGCGGACAATGTATCGTCCAGACCATGATGCTGCGCGGCGAGTGGGAGGGGAAACCCTTTGACAACACCACCGACGCCGAGGTCAACGCGCTCATCGAGGCCTACAAGGCTATCCAGCCACGCGAGGTGATGCTCTATTCACTTGACCGAAAGACGCCCGCCGACCACCTGGTCAAGATTGAGCACGACGAGTTGCAGGCCATCGGCGACCGCATCGCCGCAGCCACTGGCATCCTCGTGCAAGTGAATTGACAAAACCTGTCGACAAGATGAAAGTGAAGTTGTCATGGCGACTGGTTGCCGCATTGCTGCTGGGGCTTGTGGGGTACTACATTGTATTTCAAGCGTTCTACAACCAGATCGCTTTCAAGACCATATTCCCATATGATGGCTTAGCCGACATGATGGTGGGAGTGTTCTACAATTTCACCCCCACCTTCCTTCAGTCAATCTTTATCGCTGCCGTCATATTTCGGCCCACTAAAGTACATCACATTGGTCGTAAAATTGCGGTTGATGCAATCTTGGTCATCACGATGCTCGTTTTGTATAATTTGTGTTATCTTCATTTCTTTCATGGCCGTGTTGATTGGGGTGGCAGTGCATTCAATGCAATCTTTGTGTTCCTCGGTATCGAGACCACATTCTATGTGCTCAATTTCAAGAATAGCATGCGCGAAGCCCAGGCACAGAAGCAACTGGCGTTGCAATACCGCTACGATGCCCTCAAAGCACAAGTCAACCCACACTTTCTGTTCAATTCGCTCAACATTCTTTATTCGCTCATCGACATTGACCAGCAGAAGAGCCGTGAGTTTGTCCTATCGCTCTCGCAGATGTATCGTTACATCATGTCGCAGCAGAACCGCGACACCGTACCACTGCGCGATGAGATGGACTTCCTGCACAACTATGTAGACATCTTGATGAAACGCTACCGCGACCAACTGACCGTGGACATCAATGGCGAGGACAGCATAGTTGAGCAACAGTTGGTACCCTACACCCTGCAACTGCTCATTGAGAATGTGACCAAGCACAACATCATCTCAACACGACACCCCATGACAGTAACCATCAATATTGGGAATGATAACGTGACTGTGAGCAACCCCATCCAGCCCAAAACCAGCGAGAGCCCATCACATGTTGGTTTGCGGTATTTGACAGAGTTATACCAAGCTCACGGCAAAGAGTTTGCAGTGAGTAACGATGGCACAACTTTCACCGCAATAGTACCATTCATCTAATTAAGAACTAATCATGAACTATGTACTGACGCAGCGTGCCGCGTTGTCAGTTGCCAGTTGTGACCATAGCGCATTCTTAATCCAAATTATTAATTCTACATTCTTAGGTAGTGAACTATATCATCATTGAAAATGAGGCATTCGCCCTCGAAAATTTAAAGCAGACCGTGGCGCGATTGCGTCACGACTACCACTTGACGTTCACCGCCGAGAGCATCGAGGAAACAGTAGAATATCTGCGTACACACCCCGATATCAGCCTCATCTTCATGGACATTGAACTGGTCGATGGCAACTGCTTCGAGATCTTTCGCCAAGTCAAAGTCGAAACACCCGTAATCTTCACCACCGCCTACGATGACTTTGCAATACAGGCCTTCCATGTCAACAGTATTGACTATTTGCTCAAGCCCATAGGTGATGAGGCTCTCGGTACAGCCCTCGACAAGTTGGAGCGGCTCACAGGCAAAAACCCTGCCACTCCAGACTATGCCACACTGATGCGTCAAATGCTACAGCCAACCAACCGACAACGCATCTTACTCAACAGCGGCGACAACTATAGTTATGCCATGATTGACGATGTAGCCTACTTCATGAGCGAGGATAAATACGTCTACGCCTGCTTGCGCTCCGGTCAACGGCGAATGACCGAGTTTCACAATCTGGCTGAGGTTGAAGGCATTCTAGACCAGAGGCGATTCTTTCAAGTGGCTCGCCACATCATCGCCAGCATTGAGTCAATTGGCAAAGTAAGCAAGTACTTCAATGGTCGCCTCAAGGTTGAGGTACGAGCAGATAACGACCGTCAAGAGGCCGTTGTGAGTGCAGCTCG
>JAEEVE010000151.1 GCA_016290765.1 Muribaculaceae bacterium | reverse complement strand
ATCAAGCGCATTCAAAACTTTCCATTTTACCTTATACCCAAGTTCTTCAAGTATTCTTAAAATTGTTTGAAATGTCCTATTTTGGTCATGAGTTGTTAATTGCTTTACATTCTCTAATAAAACTGCTTGCGGACGATGGCGTTCCAATATAGTGGCAACATCAAAAAACAAAGTTCCACGAGTGTCTGCAAAACCCTTTCTTTTTCCCATAATGGAAAAAGCTTGGCAAGGGAATCCTGCTAAAAGCAAGTCAAATTTCTGTGGGATAAATCTTTTTGTAGCTTCTTGTGTTATGTCACCAAAAGGCATCTCACCGAAATTTGCAAAATAAGTTTTTTGGGCATATTTATCCCACTCGGACGAAAAAACACATTTATACCCAAGTTCATTGAAAGGCAACCTTATACCTCCTATGCCTGCAAACAAATCAATAAGGGTGTACTTGCCTTCTGATGGATTTGGGAAAGGTACATTAAAGAAATCTCTAAACAATGTATATTGAATAGGATTTTCGGCAACCATTGATGCAAATTCCAATGTGGTTTCAATCTCAAGGTCTGGCTGTTGCTCCTTTTTGTTTTCCAGAAAATCAAGTATTGTCGCGACAATTTCATCACGATTTAACCCACCATTCCCATTGTGAAAGAATTGACTTAAAATAGCCATTTGATTCTCATAAGATGTCTCTCCGTAAATCTTTATGCCATTCTCTTTATCAATTTCTTCAGGAAAGTTTGATAGCTTTAGTTCGTTATTAATATTGTTATGTATTTTCTTTGTCATTAAGCAATTAGCTCAAAACAAACATTCCTTTTGTTTCTCTCAAATCGCAAAGATAATACTATTTTTCCAATCTCAATCCCACATGTTCATAACTTTTTGCTTAAATCGCAAAAAAATTGGGGCGCACTATTTCGCTAAGCATTAAACTTCAACCTCAGCCCTGGTTTATATAATGCAGCACAAGCGAGCAACATAAACAAGTCATTTATTCATGAATAAATTTCTAATCACTTTTCAGTGCGCGCGCACTGAATTGCGTGCTGGCCAAGGTTCACTGACCACACACCGCACTACGTGCGACTCATGCTGTGAACTCCCCCGAGCCACTAACGCGATTTGATGCTCGGAGAGCAGCCAATCACCTTAAATGAGCATCGTTTCACTAATCTTCAATCGCTCATTGAGACAACTAGGGGTGGGTGGCGGTGACAAAACGGTCGTTGCCGAATGAGTCGTGCATGACGCGGGTGTCGACGAGGCCGTGGCTCTGGAGCAAGTCGGCGACCTGATGGGCGAAACGGCGGTTTACCTCAAGGTATAGTCTTCCGCCTGACACAAGCGCTTGTGCAGCCTGGGAAGCAATGTGACGATAGAAGAGCAACGGATCATTATCGGGCACAAATAATGCGATATGTGGCTCATAATCAAGCACATTATGCTCCATTTGGGCTTGTTCACCAAAGCAGACATAAGGCGGATTGCTCACCACGATGTCAAGCGAGGTGGCAGGCCACAACGGCATTGAAAGAATATCGGCCTGGAGCCATTTAATTCGTGTTTTTAATAGTTTTGCATTTTCTTGCGCCACAGCCAGCGCCTCGGCACTGATGTCGATGGCCGTGACCTGGGCAAACCGCAATGCGCGTGCCAACGAAATGGCGATGCAGCCAGTACCAGTACCCACATCCATCACACGCAGGTCCTGGCGGTCACCTTGCTCATCGACGATGATGTCGACAAGTTGCTCGGTCTCGGGACGCGGCACCAGTGTGTCGCATGTCACCTTGAAGCGGTGGCCATGAAACTGCGCCACACCCAGAATGTGCTGGATGGGTTCTTGTCGCTCGAGTCGGGCAATGATTTGCTCCAGTTTTTCGGGAAAAAACGCTGGCACTTCATGGCTGGCACGCAGCACCAGGTCAACAGGTGAACAACACAGGATTTCTTCCATGACCATTCGCGCCATGGCTTCGACCTCACCCTTACCGTAAACGGCATCCAGGCGGTCGTGCATCAGTCTAAAGGATTCTTGATAATTCATGCCCCAAAAGTAGGAGTTTTTTGATGCCCGTGCAACTTTTCGGGGCCTTTTCGCGTTAAAAAGGTGTAAAAAACGGCAATTTGCCCTTTAATATCTTAAATGATGATGCCCGTTACGGGGCATTATACTAATTTTACACGCTAATTTTGCAAAGCAACGTAATGAGAACTAAAAAATACATCTTTCTCCTGATAGCCTTGTTTGCCGTGGCAACGTCCTCGTGCAAAAAAGACAAGGATGACAGCGACTCAACCATCATCTACTCAACAAGCACGACCAACGCGTTGGTGTCTTCGTTCAATCTGCAGGCAAACGCAAAGGTGCTGGCCAACCTCGACTCGGTGCATTTCACCGTAGACGCATTGCGTGGCCAGATTTACAACGTCGACTCACTGCCAGTGGGCACCAATGTGTCTCGCCTGTTGACCCGGCTCACATTCAAGTCGGCGGTGGGGACAGTGAAGTATTACTTGACCTACAGCAAAGGCGGTGTCGTCCAACGCGACACCATCACCTACAGCAGTTCGTCGACCGACAGTCTGAACTTTACTGGCACTGCCATCCTCGAGGTGAGCTCGTATGATGGCACGGTGACGCGCCGCTATAACATCCACGTGAATGTCCATCAGAGCAAACCTGACACGCTGGTATGGCCCATGACTGCGCGTCGCGACCTGCCAGGATCGGGCGACGACAACCTTGCCCAACGCACCGTGCAATGTGGCGACCAGATGGTCTGCATGGTACAGACCAGCACTGGATACAATCTATCAATTGCCCCCACTGCGGCCGGCCCCTGGACAACCGTCCCATTCACTCCCGACTTTGAGCCTGACGTCAACAGCCTTGCCGCCAGCAATCATGTGCTCTATATGCTCGACACCGCAGGCCAACTGCATAGCAGCACCAATGGAGAGACATGGACTGCCACAGGAATTTACTGGTTGCGCCTCATCGGTGGCTATGATGACCGCGTGCTGGGCATCACTACCGACGAGTCCCCGCTACTCGACGAGTATCCTCGCCGCGACACGTTTGTCCCCATGGCATTGCCCGTTGACTTCCCCGTGAGCGAGCAATCGCAACTGGTGATGTCTGAACACAAATGGACCGTCGCACCACAGGCGGTGATGGTGGGCGGTGTGCTTGCCGACGGCTCGTTAAGCCACAAGACTTGGGGATACGACGGCAACACCTGGGCAACCATCAGTAGCGAGAATGACACACTCCCCGCCCTACGTGGGGTGACACTCATCTCTTACTACACTTACGACGTGAACGTCTTCAACCAGAAAGCTACCAAGCAACCCACCTGGCTCATCATGGGCGGCTACAATACCGATGGAAGCGCCAACCGCACGACCTACATGTCGCGCAACCAGGGCATTACCTGGAGCGTGGCACCCAGTACACTTCAATGGCCCGACTACTTGCCGTCGATGGGTGGCGCACAAGCCTTCATTGCTTATCAAGTGCTGACGTCCAGCCATGCTCCGCGCCGTGTTAGCCAGCCAGTGACCGAATGGGACACGCCCTATATCTACCTGTTCGGCGGATATGACAACCAAGGCGCATTGCAAAACAATGTTTGGCGCGGTGTCATCAACCGTCTGACCTATAAACCCAGTTATTGACAATGAGACGGCTACTAGTCATACTGTCGTTGGTGTGTCTGTGCTTGCCCTCGTTGCTTGCCCAGGATTACCGTTATGAATTCGGCCCCGCACTGGGCATCAGCGGCTATCTGGGTGACTTGAACAACAGCAACATGTACAAGCACCCCGGCATCGTGGGCGGCGGCACGTTCCGCTACATCGCCAACAGCCGCTGGGCTATCAAGGGCGATCTGCTCTATGTGGGTCTGAAGGGCGACAGCAACGATGTCCAGAACAAGTTCCCCATGGACAAGCACTACTCGTTCAAATCTAGCGTGATTGACCTGGGCGGTCAAGTGGAATTCAACTTTTTCCACTTCGGTTCTGGCCCTCGCTACAAGAAATACAAGCGCATCACGCCCTATCTGACCCTGGGCGTGGGCGCAAGCATGGCATTTACCAACGGTTCGACGAATTTTGCAATGAACCTGCCAATGGGCGTGGGTGTGAAGTATAAACTCAAGGAACGGCTGAACCTGGGATTCGAGTTCACCATGCGCAAGTGCTTTGGTGATGGCATCGATGGGTTGAGCGACCTTTACGGCGTGAAGCACTCATTTGCTAAGAACACCGACTGGTATTCAGTGGCCATGTTCTCGGTGAGTTATGAGTTCAGCAAGCGCTGCATCAAGTGCCACTATGTGGATTAATTGAGAATTGAAAATTGGGAATTGGAAATTAATCTTCTTTGTTTCTTGGTTCTCGTTTCTAAATAGACAAATGAACGGACAGATTGATAAGACAAGGGTGCCGAGCCATGTGGCAATCATCATGGACGGTAACGGACGTTGGGCCAAAGCGCACGGCTTTGACCGCAGTGTCGGTCACGAGAATGGTGTGACCACTGTACGCCAGATTACCGAGATTGCCTCCGAGGTAGGCGTTAAGTTCTTGACACTATACACCTTCTCGACCGAGAACTGGAATCGTCCTCAGGCCGAAGTAGACATTTTAATGAGTCTGGTGGTGTCGGCTATTGAGCGCGAGACGCCCGACCTTATCAAGAACAATGTTCGCCTGACGGCGATTGGCGATTTAGGCCGGATGCCTACATTTGCCCGTGAACGACTAGAACGGTGTTTCCAGGACACATCCCACTGCACTGGCATGGTGCTATGCTTGGCGCTGAGTTACTCGTCACGCTGGGAACTTGTCGAGGCATGTCGCAACATTGCCACCGAGGTTCAGAAAGGTCAGCTGTCGCCCGATGCTATCGATGACGCAGTGATTCAGAGCCACCTTGCCACCGCATCAATGCCCGACCCCGACCTGCTCATACGCACTGGCGGCGACCTGCGCATTAGCAACTACCTGCTGTGGCAAATTGCTTATAGCGAGCTTTACTTTACCGACAAGTACTGGCCTGAATTTACCAAGCAGGACTTTGTCGACGCCATCATCGACTTCCAGCAGCGTGAACGACGCTACGGCAAGACGAGCGAACAGGTCCAAAACGAAACGACTTGACATTTTTCATCACGAATTATCGAATTAAAGATTTACTCATGCGATATAAGTCATTCCTGCTACTGACCGCAATGCTTGTGGGTGTCCTGACAACGGGTGCCCAAGAGACCTATACGGTCAATGACACCATCTATAACCCCAAAATCGTGTACACCAACTCACCATCGGTCTACCAGTTGGCGGGTATCCGCGTCGAGGGGGTTGACAACTATGACACCAACATCATCCTGGGCTACTCTGGTCTGTCAATAGGACAGCGCCTAGAGATTCCTGGCGACGACCTAAAGACAGTCGCCAAGCGCTTCTGGCGCCAGGGCCTGTTCAGCAAGGTACAGATTCTGGTCGAGAAGACCTATCAAGACAAGGTGTGGTTAGTGTTCAACCTGCGACAACAGCCACGCGTGTCGGCTGTCAACTATGTGGGCATGAAGGGTGGCGAGAAAAAAGACATCCAAGAACGTCTGGGACTGGTGCAGGGTAGCCAAATGACTCCAAATATCGCCAACCGCATCAAGCAACTGGTCGAGAAATACTTTGCCGACAAGGGTTTTGAGAAGGCCGAGTGCACTGTTCAGCAGCGCGAGGACCTCAGTAACAAGAACGAGGTGATTGTTGACATCATCGTTGACAAGCACGAAAAGATTAAAGTGCACAAGATTTACTTCACCGGCAACAAAGTGCTGGGCAACCGCACCCTCAAGCGCGCAATGAAGAAGACCAATGAGAAGTGGGACCTCCTCAAAATCTTCAGCCAAAAGAAGTTTGTTCGCACTGACTACGAGGACGACAAGCAACGCATCATCGACAAGTATAATGAGAAAGGCTACCGCGACGCGGTCATCACTGCCGACAGTGTGGTCAACTACGATGACAAAACGGTCGACGTGTACATCACAATCGACGAGGGCAAGAAGTACTATATCAATAGTGTGTCATGGGTGGGCAACACAGTCTACCCCTCGACAGTGCTCAACGAGGTACTGGGCATCCACAAAGGCGATGTCTACAACCAGAAGTTGCTTAACAAGCGCACACAGGAAGATGACGATGCCGTCGCTAACCTATATATGAACAACGGCTACCTGTTCTATCAGCTGATTCCCGTCGAGGCACGTGTGCAAGGTGACTCGATTGATTTGGAGATGCGCATGTTTGAGGGCAAGCAAGCTCGTATTAATAAGGTGGTGATCAATGGTAACGACCGTTTGTATGAGAAAGTGGTTCGCCGCGAGCTGCGTGTGCGCCCTGGCGACTTGTTCAGCAAGGACGACCTGATGCGCTCGGCTCGTGAGATTGCGCAGACGGGTCACTTCGACCCCGAGAAGATGGACATCCGCCCCGAGCCCAACGAGGACAACGGCACGGTGGACATCATCCTGAACTTGGAGTCGAAAGCCAACGACCAGATTGAGTTCTCGGCCGGTTGGGGACAAACGGGTATCCTGGGTAAACTGAGTCTGAAGTTCACCAATTTCTCCATCAAGAACCTGTTCCACCCCTCGAGCTTCAAGGGCATTATCCCGCAGGGCGACGGACAGACGTTCACCATCAGTGCACAGACCAACGCGAAGTATTACCAAGCCTACAGTGTGTCGTTTCTCGACCCATGGTTTGGCGGCAAGCGCCCCAACTCATTGTCGGTGTCGGGCTTCTACAGCCGCCAGACAGGCATCAACTCATCGTACTATAACCGCCAGTACACCAACTACATGCAGAATTATTACATGAATAATTACTACATGAACAACTATTACGGCGGCAACTACTATGGTAACAACTACTATGAGAATGCCTACGACCCCAACAAATACCTGCAGATGGCTGGTATCACGGTAGGCTTCGGTAAGCGACTGAAGTGGCCCGATGACTACTTCACCCTTACCGCCGACCTGAGCTACCAGTGGTATAGCCTGAAGAACTGGGAATACCTTTATTATATGAATAATGGTGTGTCCAACTCGATTGTACTGGGCTTCACGCTGTCGCGCAACAGCATCGACAACCCGCTGTATACACGTCGCGGTAGCTCGTTCACGCTGAGTTTCCATGCCACGCCTCCTGCCAGCCTGTTCGGCAAGAAAGACTGGAAGGCATTGTCCGAGAGCTCACTCGAGGCCGACAAGAAAGAACTGTACCGCTGGATTGAGTA
>JAEEVE010000150.1 GCA_016290765.1 Muribaculaceae bacterium | reverse complement strand
AGTTGTTCGGAAGTTATATTTCGTGAGCACTGCACTTGGATGAGTTGCGGAGCGTCGAGCAGGAAGATATTGCCTAGGGCAGCAAAAGTGTAGTCACCCACTTGGATGTCGCGCTGCACCTTGAAGAGGTCAGGGTGGGCACGTTTGAGCGCAAATCGGCGCGGGTTGTCGCGCACATAGCTCTTCATGCGCTTGAGCTGCCCTTCTTGTTCGAGGATTATATCATTGAAGCCTTCTTCCCATAGAGCCGGGAGGTCGGTGTTCATCCCTAGGGAGCGGTAGACACGGTTGCAGCCCACCTTGAAGCCGTTGATGACCTGCCCCAGGTGGACAGGCAGCCTCTCGTGCACAAAGAGGACGATGTGGAGGTGGTCAGGCATGAGCTGGTGGGCAAGAATCTCGATGGCGGGGTAGTAGCCCGTGATGCCCATGACGGCATCGCTTACTGCCTCGCCCAGGGGACTGAGGTGCATCATGGCGGGGTCATCCTCGCCGTTGCCGGTGATGTGGCCCAGCAGGGTGCGGCGCTGGTCAATGACAAGGGTGAGCATGTAGATGCAGCGCCCTAGGTAATCGTGGCCCACGCGGCGGCGCTTCATCGAGGGCTTGGCCTCGCCCGCCCATTGCTGCTTGGCTTTGAATTTTTCCCAGTCCATTGGCTTTCTTTTATGGCAAAGGTAGAGGAAAAAACTTGTCCGGGCAAGTTTTTTTGTAAAAAATGGCCGCGACAGAGCCGCAGCATGGAGTGACGACTGGCGGAGTGGCTGGGCAGCATGGGCTTTCTCCAGCAGTTTTGCCATGCCGGGGCTTTGTCACGGCCTGTTGCAGGGGCGTGCACTTAAAATGTCTTAATTCTCTATTGGGCATTCTTCATTCTCGTTTTTTTTATTTATTTTTGCAGTTTGAAAATTTTCACTTGATTTTTACATACTAAACGATATGAAGAGATTTCACTTTTTTGCCTTGGTTTGCATGGTAGCGATGTGCGCTTTAAGCACTGTGGCACAGAGTAATGTGGCCGAGGAGGTCGCTTGGGTGGTGGGTGACGAGCCCATCTTCAAGAGCGACATCGAGGAGCAGTACCTACAAATGCAGTATGAGCGCCAACACATCGATGGCAACCCTTATTGCGTTATCCCCGAGCAGATGGCAATCGACAAATTGTTCCTGCACCAGGCCCGCATCGACACGGTCGAGATTCAGAACTCGACGGTGATGCACGAGGTGGACAGCCGCATCAACTACTTTATCGCCAACTTAGGTAGCAAAGAGAAGGTGGAGGAGTACTTCCACAAGCCCATGTCACAGCTACGCGAGAAGCTTGCCGACATGATCCGCGACCAGTACAGCATCCAGCAGGTGCAGCAGAACCTAACCAAGAAGGTCAAGGCCACGCCATCGGACGTGCAGAAGTTCTACCAGACGATTCCGCAAGACTCGCTGCCTTATGTGCCCCGCCAGGTCGAGGTGCAGATTATTACTATCAACCCTGTGATTCCGCAGCAAGAGATTGACGAGGTGAAGTCGCGTTTGCGCGACTACGCCCAGCGCATTACCAACGGCGAAAGCGAGTTCTCGACAATGGCCATCCTCTACAGTGAGGACCCGGGCACAGCGGTCTACGGCGGCGAAACTGGCTTCCAAAGCAAGTCGGTGCTGCTGCCCGAGTATGCTACTGCCGCATTCAACCTCAATGACCCGAAAAAGGTGTCGAACATCGTAGAGACTGACGATGGCTACCACATCATCCAGCTCATCGAGAAGCGCGGTGACCGCATCAACACACGCCATATTCTGCTGCGCCCCAAGGTGAGCGACAAGGACCTGACCGACGCCATCAACCGTCTGGACAGTGTGCGCAATGACATCAACAGTGGCAAGTTCACCTTTGAACAGGCCGCGCTCTACATCTCGCAGGACAAGGACTCGCGCAACAACAACGGTATCATGCTCAACGAGAAGACCCACAGCAACCGCTTTGAGATGGCAGACCTACCCAATGAGGTGGGCAAGCTCATCGACAAGATGCAAGAGGGCGAGATGAGCGAGCCGTTTGTGATGAAGAACCCGCGCACACAGCGCGACCAAGTGGCGATTGTACGCCTGCAAAAGCGCATCGAAGGTCACAAGGCCGACCTCGCCGAGGACTTCCAGACGATGAAGGCAATCTATGAGAACCACAAGAAGGCCGAGATCATCGACGATTGGGTCAAGGACAAGCAGAAGTCGACCTATGTCTATATCGAGGACCACTGGCGCAACTGTGAGTTCCGCTATCCGTGGATTAAGAAGTAATGCATAATGCGCATTGCATAATGCACAACGCCACCCGCTCAACAAAACGAAACGGGATGCGTCTGCTACCAGTCTTGTTGCTGGTGGCACTCCTAGCTGTTGTGGGTAGCGATGCTGTGTGGGCTGCTGGACCGAAGAATCCGCAAGCGGCACGTGCCGCCCGTGCTGGGGCTAAGCCCAAACATGTGAACCGCATTACGCCTCAGATTCCCAAGGCCGACCGCTACCAGCGCAACAAGGTATTTCTTGAGAATGCCGACGAACTTATCGCCGATGAGAGCCGCAGTACCGAGTATCAAGTACTCAGAGGCAATGTGCGTTTCCGCCGTGGCGACATGTACATGTTTTGCGACAGTGCCTACTACTATGACAAGACCAGCTCGCTCGATGCCTTCGGGCATGTGCACATGACCCAGGCCGACACCCTCCAGGTGTTTGCCGACGTGATGCATTACTATGGCGAGGACCAGGTGGCACAGTTGCGCCACAACGTACGTTTGGAGAACCGCTCGACCACCTTGCTCACCGACAGCCTTGACTACGAGATTACGAGCAACGTAGGCTACTACTTCAACCATGGCACCATCGTTGACAACAAGAATAACACCGAGCTCACATCGGAGTATGGGCGTTATGAATTGGACACCAAGCAGGCCGAGTTCACCACCAATGTGCACCTTATCAGCGACCAGTATGAGATGAACACCAACTTGTTGCGCTATAACACGCAGACGCATATCGCTAACATCATAGACGAGACGGTCATCGTCAATGACAGTAACACCATATACACCAGCAATGGGTGGTACAACACCAGCCGTGACGATGCCACGCTCTACGACCGCGCCCAAATCAACGCGCGTGACGGCAAGACGCTGGTGGGCGACACCGTCTACTACGATCGCACGCGCAACTATGGCGAGGCTTATGGTAATGTCATCCTTACCGACGAGGTCAATCATGTTATCCTTGATGGCGACTATGGCTACCACGACGAAGCATCACACTACAGCTATGTCACTCGCCGCGCCCGTGCCCGCGAGTTCTCGCAGGGCGACACCTTGTATATGCACGCCGACACCCTGTGCACCATCATGAACGATGACTCGATACGCATTCTCAAGGCGTTCAGTGGTGTGCGCTTCTATCGCAGCGATGTGCAGGGCGTGTGCGACTCGCTGCAACTGAGCGAGGCCGACTCGATTCTGAACCTTTATCGCAACGCGGTAGTGTGGAACGGCCAGCGCCAAATTTCGGGCGAGGAAATCAATATCCACATGCGCGACAGCACAGCCGACTGGGCAACGCTGCCCAACTTCGGTCTAATGATTGAACACTTGGGCGAGGACTACTATGACCAGCTCAGCGGCAAGAAGATGAAAGCTTATTTTGAGAACAAGGAACTAAGGCAACTCGATGTTGATGGCAACGTCATGGCTATCATGTATCCTCAAGAGAGCGACTCAACCTATAACAAGCAGGTCTATGCCGAGTCGAGCTACATGAAACTGAACCTCAAAGCCAAGCAAGAGGTTGAACGCCTTGCGATGTGGCCCGAGGTAACAGGCAAGGTGACGCCACTCTACCTCTTGCGCAAGTCAAACTACTATTTGCCGCAGTTCAAGTGGTATGACAGCCTGCGTCCCCGCCGACCTGAAGATATTTATAGTATAATTAGAATTGAGAATTAAGAATTGCAGCCTGGCTGTAATTTTGCATTGTGCATTTTGCATTGTGCATTTTGCATTGAAAGAATGAGCGACGTCATTAAATTATTGCCTGATTCGGTTGCCAACCAGATTGCTGCTGGTGAGGTGATACAACGCCCGGCTTCGGTCATTAAAGAGCTGGTCGAGAATGCCATTGATGCACGTGCCGACAACATACAGATTATTCTCAAGGATGCCGGTCGGACTTTGATACAGATCATCGACAACGGTGTGGGCATGACCGACACCGATGCCCGTTTGGCATTTGAGCGACACAGCACTTCGAAGATTCGCTGTGCCGATGACTTGTTCTCGCTCACCACTATGGGTTTCCGTGGCGAGGCTCTGGCCTCGATTGCCGCTATTTCGCAGGTGGAACTGCGCACACGCACCCACGACGCGCAGTTGGGCACTAAGCTCATCATCAATGGCTCGGTGTGTGAGAGCCAGGAGCCCGATATGTGTCCACCAGGCAGCAATTTCATGATCAAGAACATTTTCTACAATGTTCCGGCACGGCGCAAGTTTCTCAAGAGCAACGAGGTGGAGTTGAACAACATCGTGCGAGAGTTTGAGAAGCTAGCGATGGTGAATCATAACGTGGAGTTCACCATGATGAACAACGGCCACTTGATGTACAAGCTGCAGCCTGGCACTTTCTTGCAGCGCGTGACGGCACTGATGGGTAAGGCGTTTGAGACCCAACTGATTCCTGTCAATGTAGATACTACTCTGGTGCGTATCAGCGGCTACGTAACGAAGCCTTCTTTTGCTCGCAAGCGCAATTACAAGCAGTTCTTGTTTGTTAACGAGCGCTTCATGAAGCACCCTTATTTCCACAAGGCCATCCTCTCATGCTATGACCAGCTGATACCACAGGACGAGCAGCCCAACTACTTCTTGCGTTTCAACGTCGATCCAGAGACCATCGATGTGAACATACACCCCACAAAGACCGAGATCAAGTTTGAGAACGAACAACCCATCTGGCAGATCCTTGCTGCGGGTGTGAAGGAGGCGATAGGCCGCTTCGGAGATGTGCCCTCGATTGATTTTGACGCAGAGGGCGCCCCCGAGATTCCTGCCTTTGCTCAGCATCCCACTGTAACACGTCCTGAGATAGATGTCGATCCGAACTATAATCCATTCAAGCAGTCAGGTGGTGGCATGCCGTTCCATCGCACGGCAGTCGCTAATAACTGGGAGGAGCTTTACAAGACCTTCGAGCAACGCAAACAACAAGGCATGGATGCAGTCACCGATGAGGACCTGCAGACACTGGTTGCGCCACCTCCAGCTGCTCAGGACGATGACGCCGTATCCCAGTCGCAGTCATTACCACTGGGCGACGAGGAGATGCAGGCCACTTTCCTGCAGTTCAAGGGACGATACATCATCACCAACATGCGTTCGGGCCTGATGATTGTGGATCAGCACCGCGCACACTTGCGCATCCTCTTTGACCAATACATCCAACAACTGTCGGAGGACAGCATCGCGTCGCAGGCAGTACTTTTCCCCGAGGTACTGCACTTGTCACCAGGGCAAAGTGCGATGCTTGTTTCGCTGCTACCCGAATTGGAAAAAATTGGTTTTGGGCTCTCGCAGCTCAGTGGCGACGATTGGTCGGTGAACCACGTACCATCGGGCATCGAGGGTGTCAACGTCAGCGATGTGGTGATTCAGGTGGTTGAGTCAGTCGAGCAGGGTGGGGCGACTGTGCGTCGTCGCGTCATGGAGCATATTGCGCTACGTGTAGCCGAGTCGGGAGCTATTCCGGCTGGGCGACGACTGTCGCAGGACGAGATGAACAAACTGGTGTCAGACCTGCTACGCACCAGCAACCCAAACTATACGCCCGATGGCAACACCATTATCAGTGTCATCCCGACGGAACAAATCTATCGACTATTCTGACCCATGATTGATATCCTTTCTATCGTGCAGGACAATGACCGCTATAACCTGCACGGCCACACGCAGTTTTGTGACGGCCATGCCAACATGGAAGACTTTGTGCGTGAGGCGGTCGCTCAGCAGTTCTCACACTATGGTTTCACTCCTCATGCTCCCACAACTGCCGAGTCGCCAGTCAACATGTCACGAGAAGCCATGAAGCCTTATCTGGACGAGGTGCAACGCCTGCGTGAGGTCTATGGAACGCAGATTAACATATTGGCAGGTCTAGAGATTGACTATATCGATGGTTTCGGGCCTAATGACCCATACTTCATGTCATTGCCACTTGACTACAGCATCGGCTCGGTGCATTTCATTCCATCGATCCATGATGAGAACGAGTGGGTAGATATTGATGGCCGATTCGAACGCTTCAAAGAGAAGGTTCCTCAGTATTTTGATGGTGACATCGAGTGGGTTGTCCGCACGTTTTTCCGTCAGATGACACGCATGGTTGAGCTAGGCGGGTTTGATATCGTGGGGCATCTCGACAAGATTGGGCACAATGCGTCGATGTACCGACCTGGCATCGACACCGAGCCATGGTATGATGCACTGGTGCGTGACCTGATTGATGCCATCATGGATCACCACTACATTATTGAGATAAATACCAAGGCATGGCCTGAGCACCACCGCTTTTTCCCCAACGAACGATACTTTGGCCTGCTGCGCCGCTATCAGGCCCCAGTCATTTTCAATAGCGATGCTCATTATCCTCACTTGATCAATGCTGGGCGTTGCGAAGCAATGGTTTTGTACTGATTTCAGTTGTTTTTAGCCTAAAATTTGTGTGTTTCGTAATTTATTTGTTATTTAGCGGCCTAAATACTATTTATAATCTGAAATCTGATATGCCGCATGGCTAAGAAGAAGTTTACTGTCGAATACTCCTTGGGACACACCGCGCCCAGCCGACTGTGGAATCACCTGCAGTCAGACACCGGCCTTGAGGGCTGGTTCGCCGATAGGGTAGAGCTGGACGAGAAAGACTACACATTCTACTGGGGAGAAGCTGAGCAGCACGCGTCGCTCATCTCGATGCGTCGCGATGTTTATGTGCGCTATCGCTGGTGGGATGACGAGCCACACGCATTCTTTGAGATGCGCATTATCAAGAGCGAACTAACCGATGAGACTACACTAATCATCACCGATTTTGCTTCTGACCCTGACGATCAGGACGAGCTCATCGACCTGTGGGACCAGCAAATCGAGAACTTGAAACGAATTCTCGGGGTCAACTAGCGTTTTTTTGAGAATGAAGGATTTTGCTTTGAACTGCACCCCAAAAGTTAGACACAAAACTTTTGAGGTGCAGTTTTTATATGAAGTACACATTTGAGGAAAAACTAAAAATTGTAACATTAATCA
>JAEEVE010000149.1 GCA_016290765.1 Muribaculaceae bacterium | reverse complement strand
AGTGGCGACCCCGATGCCATGACTGCCGCCATACAAGCCATGGACAATGCCGGGGCGTGGGACTACGAAGACCGCTTCAAGCAAATCCTCACCATGCTCAAGATTGACGACTATGACCAGCCCATCGCCCAACTCAGCGGCGGCCAGGTCAAGCGTGTCGCTTTAGCCAAACTCCTCATCAGCGAGCCGCAGATGCTCATCCTCGACGAGCCCACCAACCACCTGGACATTGACATGATTGAGTGGCTAGAGACCTACCTCAAGCGCAGCTACGTCACACTGCTCATGGTCACCCACGACCGCTACTTCCTTGACAACATCTGCAACCGCATCCTCGAGATGGACCAGCAGACCATCTACAGCTATGACGGCAACTATAACTACTACCTGGAGAAGCGTGCCGAGCGCATCGAGGCACAGAACGCCCAGGTGGAGCGCGCCCGCAACCTGTTGCGCACCGAGCTCGACTGGATGCGCCGCCAGCCCCAGGCACGAGCACACAAGGCGCAATACCGCATCGACGCGTTCTACGACCTCAAGGAGCGCGCGCAAGGCATCCGCGAGCAGGGCGACGTGCGCCTGAACGTCAACTCCACCTACATTGGCAACAAAATCTTTACCGCCCATCATGTGAGCAAGCGCTTTGGCGACAAGGTCATCCTCAACGACCTTGAGTACACTTTCGCTCGCTACGAAAAACTAGGCATTGTCGGCGACAATGGGGTGGGAAAAAGCACGTTCATCCGCCTTTTGCTGGGGCTGTTGCAACCCGACGAGGGGCATTTTGACATCGGCGAGACGGTGCGATTTGGATATTACAGCCAGGAGGGCATCACCTTCAACCCCGACAAACGCGTCATCGATGCTGTGCGCGACATCGCCGAGGAGGTGTACTTCGACGAGAAGAACCACTACAGCGCATCGCAGTTCCTCAACATGTTCCTCTTCACCGCGCGCGACCAGCAGAAACTCATCGCCAAACTCAGCGGTGGCGAGCAGCGACGACTCTATCTGGCGACCGTATTGATGCAGAAACCCAACTTCCTCATCCTCGACGAGCCCACCAACGACTTGGACATCCAGACGCTGGGTGTGCTTGAGGACTACCTTGCCAAGTTCAAGGGCTGTGTCATCATCGTAAGCCACGACCGCTTCTTCATGGACCGCACCGTCGACCACACATGGGTCTTCCAGGGCGATGGTGTCGTTAAGGATTTCCCCGGCAACTACAGCGAGTATCGAGCCTGGAAGGAATACCATGAGCGCTTGGCGGCAGAGGAGGCCAAAACGAACGAGAAGCCCCGTGAAAAACAGACGTATAGCAACCGCGATACCAGCAACAAACTCACTTACAAGGAGAAACGTGAACTCGAGCAACTCACCGCCGACATCGCAGCGCTCTCTGCCGAGAAGGACGAGTTGGATGCCCTCTTTGCCAGCGGCGATACCATCGCAGATGTCACCACAAAAGCCGCCCGCTACGAGCAAATTAAACAACTCCTCGACGAGAAAGAACTCCGCTGGCTAGAACTCAGCGAAAAAGACTGATCAAATAAGATACCAAAAGCCCCACTCAATCGCGAGCGGGGCTTGATGGCAGTGCTTGGAGGCACACAATCATTGTTTTATTACGAAAAAGTTGTCTTATTGCGTTTGAAGCAAAAGTGTTTTATTAATCTTTCCGATACTATGACTAGCAAACATGCAATAAGTTTAACAACCTCCGAAATTTTAACAACTGATAACATTACTGCCACTGCAGTTTCCTAGAAATCTGCGTAATCTGCGTGAGATTCTCACCCGAACAGGAAGCGGAAGGCCTCTTCGACCTTGCTAACCTCGACCAGCCGAATTGTGAATCCATCGCGCTTGACGCCCTTGAGATTATGCTTGGGAATCACGATAGTCTCAAATCCTAACTTCTGTGCCTCGCTGATGCGCTGATCGATGCGGGTTACCTGACGTATCTCGCCCGACAAGCCAACCTCGCCCGTGAAACACACCTGGCGGTTGATGGTCATGTCCACATTGCTCGACAGGATGGCGCAGATGATGGGCAGGTCCATTGCTGGGTCATTCACCTTGATGCCACCAGCAATGTTTAGGAACACGTCCTTCTGTGCCAACTTGAACCCTACGCGCTTCTCCAACACGGCCAGCAACATGTTCATCCGCCGCGGGTCATAGCCCGTCACCGAACGTTGTGCCGTGCCGTAAGCTGCCGTGCTCACCAGAGCCTGCACCTCGATGAGGAAAGGCCGTGTGCCATCGATGGTCACACCGATAGTGGTGCCCGACAACGGCTCGTCACTTTGCGACAGTAGCATTTCGCTAGGGTTCGTCACCTCGCGCAGACCATCCTCTTTCATTTCATAGATGCCAATCTCGCTCGTGTTGCCAAAACGGTTCTTGATCGACCGCAAGATGCGGTACATATAGTTGCGGTCGCCCTCAAACTGCAGCACCGCATCAACAATGTGCTCTAGCACCTTCGGACCGGCAATTGAACCCTCCTTGTTGATGTGGCCAATGAGGATGACGGGCGTATTGGTCTCTTTGGCATAGCGCTGGAAGGCCGCCGCGCACTCACGTACCTGGCTCACTGTTCCTGCTGCACTCTCCAGATCGTCGCTGGCGATGGTCTGGATCGAGTCGACAATGATCAGGTCGGGCCTATCGGCGCGTATCGAGGCAAAGATGTTTTCCAGCGAGGTCTCGCATAACAGGTAGCACTCGCAGTCCATATGTCCGCCGGCGATGCGGTCGGCGCGCATGCGCAACTGCTGAGGACTTTCCTCGCCACTGACGTACAGCACGCGACGCGACCGGATGCGAAGCACATTCTGCAGCACCAGCGTACTCTTGCCGATGCCAGGCTCACCACCAATAAGCACGATACTACCAGGCACCAGGCCACCACCCAACACACGGTTCAACTCTCCGCTGGGCAACTTGATGCGGGGCAGTTCCTCAGCCTTGATTTGCGAGATCTTCACGGGCCGTGCAGCCTCGTGCGAAGTTCCATCGGCACCATATTTTGCGCTATGTGTGTTCTTAGGTGCAACCGGCTCCTCGATATAAGTATTCCACTCCCCACAAGCCGGACACCGACCCACCCACTTGGGTGACTCGGCCCCACAATTCTTGCAGAAGTACACCGTCTTGTTGTTGCTCTTTGCCATCGTTCTTCTAGAGGCTATTTAACTTTTTTCTCATAAACTCGCTCACGGTGATGGCGGCAGCGATGCCCACGTTGAGCGACTCGCTTCCCTTGCCTTGATGCGGAGCTGCGGGGATGAGCAGGCGGTGCGTCACACGCGCTGACACTTTTGCGCCGATGCCCTTTCCCTCGTTGCCAAACACCACGAAGCCTTGCGGTTCCAACGTCTGTGCATAGATGTTCTCGCCATCTAGGAAAGTGCCATAGATGGGCATCTCGGGATAATCGTCAAACAAGTCCTCCAGGTCCTGGTAATGCACCTTAACGCGTGCGATGGCGCCCATCGTGGCTTGCACGACCTTATGGTTATACACGTCGACGGTCGTCGGACTGGCAAAGATGTTGCGGATGCCATACCAGTCGGCCAGTCGGATGATGGTGCCCAGGTTGCCTGGGTCTTGAATGTTGTCCAGTACGATGTTCATGCCCTGCCGAACTTCATCGGCATTAACTTCGCGGTGAGGTATCTCGTATACCGCAAGCACATCACTGGCAGTTGTGAACTGCGACATGCGAGCCATCTGCGACTTGGGGGCAAGCACCAACTTGTCGTAGTGACTGGCGTTGCCGCACTGCTCATACCATGCCCGCGTGGTAATCAGGTAACGGCACTCAAACGCGTCCCATGTGTCGCGCACACACTTGGTGCCTTCGGCCACAAACAAACCCTCGTCGTCGCGGTATTTCTTTGCCGCCAGCGACCGCACCAATTTGATAATCCCATTATTGATATCTGTCATAGCAACTGCAAAGTTACAACTTGGCCTGCAAAAAACCAAATAATATAGAAAAAATAGTCACCAACACGTTAGAGCAATGCGAGCCTTTGGCTCGTACATCTACCAAAACAGTCACCTCCTGCGGCTGCTGGGTGTGGCAGAAGCAGGAGGTGAGAAGTCCATGATAGAGATATGTTACTTTGATCTCATCTTGTAGAACGTGCGATAGACGAAGTAGAGGGCGATGACTACAAAGCCTACGCCGAACCAAGGAGCGATTTCGCGGAACGAGTCACTGATGGCAATCTCCATCGCTAGCACACCAAACAACGTGGTGAACTTGATAATCGGGTTCAATGCCACCGAGCTGGTGTCCTTAAACGGGTCACCAACGGTGTCGCCCACCACCGAAGCGTCGTGCAACGGCGTGCCCTTGGCATCCAGGTCGACCTCGACAACCTTCTTGGCGTTGTCCCAGGCACCACCAGCATCGGCCATAAACACGGCCTGGAACAGGCCGAATACGGCAATCGATATCAGGTAGCTCACAAACAGGCACATCGCGTTGGCACCACCGATGCTCTCAGGCGATGACAGGCACGCGAAGCCCAGCGCGAAGCAGAAGATCGACACAAAGATGTTGAACATACCTTTCTGGGCATACTCGGTGCAAATCTGCACCACTTCCTGGCTCTTGCTGATGTCGGCTTTCTTCGGAGCGTTCGGGTCAAGCTTGATGTTGTTCTTAATAAACTCTACTGCACGGTTGGCGCCGGTGGTCACTGCCTGCATCGATGAGCCGGTGAACCAGAAGATGACACAGCCGCCCAGGATGAAGCCCAGGATGGTGTAGGGGTTCATCAGGTTCAACACATCTTGCAGCTGCATGCCGTAGCCCTTAAGCACCTCGCCCAGCATCAGAATCAGTGAGAAGATCATCGTCGTTGAGCCAGCAACTGCAGTGCCAATGAGCACAGGCTTGGCAGTCGCCTTGAACGTGTTGCCAGCGCCGTCATTGGCCTCAAGGTAGTGCTTGGCCTTCTCCCAGTCGGGCTTGAAACCGAACTCCTCTTCAATCTCCTTCTCGGCTTTGGCTTTGTCATCCTCGATAAGCGAGAGCTCATACACCGACTGGGCGTTGTCGGTCACGGGGCCATAGCTGTCGACAGCGATGGTTACAGGACCCATGCCCAGCATACCGAAGGCCACCAGACCAAAAGCGAAGATGGAGGCAAACTTGCCATACTCGCCAAACAGCTGACTGATGCCAAACTGCTCGCTGGCGAAGTAGGCCAGCAGCATCAGGCCAAAGAATACCAGGCCTGTCCAGAAGCTACCGAAGTTACCCGACACGAGACCACTCAGGATATTCAACGAAGCACCGCCCTGGCGAGAGGTGTTCACAACCTCTTGGACGTGAGACGAGGTGGGAGAAGTGTAGAGTTTGGTAAATTCGGGAATCAAAGCAGCACCCAGGGTACCGCAACTGATGATGGCGGCAAGGCCTAGCCAGTAGTTGTGGCCAAGGTCGCTCAGCAGCAAATAGCTAGCGACAAACGTGCCGATAATCGACATAATCGACGTGATCCACACCAGGCTGGTCAGCGGAGCCTCAAAGTTCAGGTCATCGACGTTGCTATATTTGGCCTTCGAGATACCATTATTAATATAATAGGAGAGTACCGATGCCACGACACCCAGAATACGCATCACAAAAATCCAGACCAACAACTTCACCTGGTACTCGACTGGCACAGCCAGCAGGATGAACGAAACCAGGGCGACACCAGTCACGCCGTAAGTCTCAAAACCATCGGCAGTCGGACCAATCGAGTCACCGGCATTGTCACCCGTACAGTCGGCAATTACACCGGGGTTGCGCGGGTCGTCTTCGCCAATCTTGAACACCACTTTCATCAAGTCGCTGCCGATGTCAGCAATCTTGGTAAAGATACCGCCGGCGATACGCAGTGCACTAGCACCCAGCGACTCACCAATGGCAAAGCCGATAAAGCAGCTACCAGCCAACTCGGCGGGCATGAACAGCAAGATGGTCAACATCAGCACCAACTCAACGCAGATGAGCAGGATGCCGATGCTCATGCCGGCAGTCAACGGGATGTTGAGCAGGTCAAGCGGGCGGCGGCGCAGCGAGGCAAACGCCATGCGGGCGTTGGCATAGGTGTTCATGCGCACGCCATACCATGCAACGGCATAAGAACCCATTACGCCAATCACTGTCCAGCCCAGAATCAGCAACACCGAACCGATGGGCATGTGCTCAAGCACAGCAAAGTAAAGCAGCACGGCAAGTCCAATAAAGGCGAACAAGATCGCCAAGAATTTGCCTTGCTGTTTCAGGTAGGTCGAGCAGGTCTTGAAAATCACGTTGCCAATCTCGAGCATGGACTTGTGTGCGCCCAGTTTGCTCACTTTGTGGAACTGCCAGTAGCCAAACAACATGCCCAGCACTACTACCAAGAAACCCCAGTAGAGAATACTAGTAGCACTGTCGCTGGCAAAACCTTCAGGCATCTTTAGGTTGGCTTCGCTGGCCCATAATGCCATGGGAGCCAAAAGCATGGCCAATGCCGAAAAAACTTTTCTCATCGTTAATCTAGATGTTAATGGTTATGTGTTATTGTTTAATTGTTTCGATAGGGTTGGAAATTGCGGGTTCAAAGGTACGGCTTTTCGTTAAGGTGGCAAAATTTTTGCTAGCAAAACCCGATATTTGCTAGCATTATTTACAATCGTTAACAATATGCGTGGCAAAAGGACAGGTGGCGAATGATAACTTAACACCCTCAACTTACACATTGTAACCTTTTCCTACCACCAAAAACAACGAGACCCGCCATGGCGGGTCTCGTGTTTCACTTTAAGCATTAGGAGTTCAGCACTGTGCATTGTGCATTAACCTACTCTCCTTCCAGCCAGCTGTTGCGTGCCAGTGCAGTGGCTACGTCAACGGCCACGGCTACAGTGCAACCCACCATCGGGTTGTTGCCAATGCCCAGGAAGCCCATCATCTCGACGTGGGCAGGCACCGAGCTCGAGCCAGCAAATTGTGCGTCGCTGTGCATGCGGCCCAGCGTGTCGGTCATGCCGTAGCTGGCAGGACCTGCAGCCATGTTGTCGGGGTGCAGTGTGCGACCAGTGCCGCCACCGCTAGCCACGCTGAAGTAGGGCTTGCCAGCCAGCACGCGCTCCTTTTTGTAGGTACCAGCAACGGGGTGCTGGAAGCGGGTGGGGTTGGTCGAGTTACCAGTAATCGACACATCAACGCCCTCATGCCACATGATGGCAACACCCTCGCGCACATCGTCGGCACCGAAGCAGCGAACCTTCGAACGATCGCCCTTGCTGTAAGGAGTCTCCTTGACAATCTTCAACTCACCGGTGAAGTAGTCAAAC
>JAEEVE010000148.1 GCA_016290765.1 Muribaculaceae bacterium | reverse complement strand
AGGGTCACGTCCTTCTCGAGGTTCTCCATCGATGGGGACATTTCTTCACGCGATTCCATATACAAACAAATTTTAGAGTTCAGCATGACCGAATTCGGTCATGCGCAAATTGAACCCCAAAGATACATATTTTTTTCGTCGTGCCAAAATTTTGGGATAACTTTTTATCAAAAAAGGCAAAAAACCACCGTTTTTGTCTATAACTCGTTCTAATCAACGAGCTAGTCAGTTTTTTTCTTTCTGCGGGCTTTGGGCTGGAGACGCAAGCGCTTGGCATGTTCGCGTTGTTCGTCAGCAAGGTCATCAAGACCTATCTTTTCGTAGATGTTAGCAAGGGCCTCATGAGGCTCGGGACGCCTTTTGTCAGCTTTGAGAGCACGCTTATATGCCTTGATAGCCTCGGGCGTGTGTTTGAGGCTGAGGTGCAGATTAGCCAGCCCCATGTGTGCGTCATAGTTGTCTTTATCCAGTGCCAATACTTGTTCATAGCAGTCAAAAGCTTGGTCGTTCTCGTCAATAGCAGACATTAAACGCGCCTTGCCCAGCATTGCCTGTAGGCATTCAGGGTCTATGCGCAAGGCTTTGTTATAGTTTGCTAGAGCAGTCTTGATGGCGATATCATCGAGCAGACTGGCGTTGCCATAGGGTGTCTCGGGGTCGCCTGCCAGCGAGCCAAAACCCTGAGACTGGTCGCCCATAGCTGCATACTCACTCGCCAATTGTTTGAGTAGCTTCTGCTGGCTGTCAACGGCTTGCTGCAACAGCTCCATCTGAGCGACGAGACGATTGAAGCTTGCCAGCTTGGTGGCCAGTAGGCGCTGCACAGCCGGATTCTGCAACTGATTGTTGATGGCTGATGCCTGAGCAAAGTACTCGACACACTCAAGCCATTGCTGGTGCTCAAAAGCATGGTTGGCACGCACATAGAGTTGTCGCGCCTGCTCCATGCGCATCGCCTCATCAATAGCACGCTGGTCATTGAAGCGACGACTAAAGTCAACCACCGTCGGGTTTACGATGATGTCACGCTCACTCAACGGTTTGAGTAGAGTAATGCCCTCAAGCGAGGTGCATCGCGACAATGCTACATAAGTCTGCCCACTTGTAAATGCACCTCCTGCAAAGTCGATGACCACATTATTAAAAGTGAGTCCCTGGCTCTTGTGTACAGTGAGTGCCCATGCTGGCTTGATGGGATATTGCTTGAACGAACCCAGGATGTTTTCCACTACGGCCTGCTTCTTCTCGTCGTATGAGTACTGGATGTTTTCCCAGGTTTCTTCTTCGACCTGGTGCACAACACCATTCTCCAGTTCAATGTAAATTTGCAAATTGCTGAGTCGCTGTACACGGCCGATGGTGCCATTGACCCAACGTCCTTCCTTGTCGTTGCGAATAAAGATGACTTGAGCACCCTCCTTCAGCACCAACTGCAGTGCAGTAGGCAAATCATTCTCGGGGAAGTTGCCCTCAATCTCACCCTCATAGATATACTCTGGGGTCTTCAAGGCTGCCATGTGCCCATCGTTGATGCTGTTGACGGTATCGCGACGTGTAGCCAGTGTGATGGCAAAGCCCTCATCTTGATATTCTGGGTTATAGCGTGAATTGAGACGTAATAAGTCGTTGCGACTGGCACGGTTAATGCGCACACGGTCGAGTAAGGCTACAAATTCGCTATTGGTCTGGCGGTATATCTTGCGCAACTCGATTGGGATCAGTCCCAAGTCATTAAATACGCGCGCGTTGAAAAAGAAGAATTGGCGGTAATCACGCTGTAGAATTTGTCGCATATCACGTGTTACAACTGGCTCAAGTTGGAAGATATCGCCCACAAAGAGCAGCTGCTTGCCGCCGAAGGGTTCGCGCATATTGCCCGAGTAGTTGCGCAACACCTTATCGACAAAGTCAATGATGTCGGCTCGCACCATCGAGATCTCGTCGATGATGATGAGGTCCAACTCGCGGATTAGTTTGACCTTCTCCTTGGTATAGCGCAGTGTTTTGCGTATCTGGTGCGGTGAAAAGTCTGGATCATCGGCTAGCAGTGGACGAAAAGGAATCTTGAAGAAAGAGTGTAGCGTCTGGCCACCTACATTAACCGCAGCAATGCCGGTAGGAGCTAGTACGACATGCTTTTTACGGGTAGTGGCACAGATATATTTCAAGAATGTACTCTTGCCAGTTCCTGCCTTACCAGTAAGAAAAACTGACTGATGAGTGTGTTGAATCAAGTTCCACACATTCTGAAACTCAGCATTGTCAAGGTCAATATGTTCTAGTGCGTCATTCATGGTTCACAACGCTCTAATTATTTTTTGCGTATACCAGCGTCGAGCAATTATGTGGTTGTAGCAGACGATTAGCTGCCAACATGATATCACTAGGAGTGAGGGCCAAATAGTGCGACTCCTCGCGGTTGATGAGCCCAGCGTCACCCAATTGCTCATAGAGACACAGCCTCATTGCCTGCTGCAGGTAGCCCAGATTCTCGAATCGCTCGGTAGCAATGTGCTTGTTGACAAACTTCTCTACCTCATATTGTGTAATGCCATCACGCAACAGTCGATCCAGCTCATGGTCAATGGCTTCTTGAGCTTGCTGAATGGTGGCATTGGGTGCTAACTTGCCACGAACATAGAATAGTCCGTTATCAAGTGTGCCACCCACCGATGCATCCAGTTCGGTAAACAATCCGGTGGAGAGCATGACATTCTGATAAAACCTCGCCGACTTACCATTGCTCAAAACATCGCTGAGTATGTCGCAAGCGGGATATAGTTCATGGGTTCGGCCTGGCATCTGGTAAGCTCGGCAAATGATGGTCTGCGGCACGTCACGCTTGACCTCAAGCATACGAGGTTGGGTCTGCTGAGGTTCGGGGACGTGTATGCGTGGATCGACTGGATGCGGGTTGATGTCACCAAACCACTTATTCACGGCCTGGAAAGCGACGTCGAATGACACATTGCCCGAGATGCAAAGGATAGCACGGTCAACGCCATAGTGACTGTAGTGGAAGCGACGCACATCGTCGGCTGTGGCCGCTTCAATGTCATCGATAGTGCGACCAATGGGCGGCCACTGATAAGAATGAGTCGTGTAAGCCAGGCGACTGATAAGGTGGCTCAAGTCACCATAAGGTGCATTGAGACAACGTTGCTTGAATTCCTCAATGACGACACTCTTCTGCGTGGTGATGCTCTCGTCGCTCAATGTCAGCCCTTGGAGACGGTCGCTTTCAAGCCATAGGGCAGTTTCCAAGTTTTGTGCTGGCAGCACATCATAGTAGTTGGTGGCATCAACACTGGTCCAAGCATTGCTCTCGCCACCAGCCGCCTGCAAGGCTTCATCAAAGTTTATTACATGCTCCGACCCCGTGAACATGAGGTGCTCGAGCAGATGAGCTAACCCCGTCAAGGGCGGCTGCTCATCACTCGAGCCTACAAGATACAATACGTTGACAGCGACCATTCGTGTTGCAGCATCATAGTGATGCAACAATGTCAACCCATTGTCCAACTGATGTCGAGCGAACTCAATCACAATTACTTGTTGATGATGCGAGCAGAGATTACCTTGACATCTTCAACAGGGCGATCATTGGCACCAGTCTTGACACTCTGGATGGCATCGACAACTTCCATGCCTTTGATGACCTCGCCAAAGACGGTATATTGTCCGTCGAGATGCGGTGTACCACCAACGGTCGTATAGGCCTGGCGCTGCGCTTCGGTAAGCGTAAATGGATCTTTAGAGTACTCAGCCTCGAGCTGGGCAATGAGTTGGTCTTGTAGTGCCTGAAGGCCAGCATTGTCCTGCGAATTCTGCAACTGCATGATCTCGTTGCGGTGCTGCATCACAAGCTGCTGCCACATACTCTGTTTCTTGCTATCGCCAAGGCGTGCCTCCATCTGCTTTAGTTCATCGGCGCTATAACTCTTGCCAGTAACGATATAGAACTGACTGCCACTGCTAGCGCGTTCAGGGTTCACTTGGTCACCAGTCCGAGCTGCGGCTAAAGCACCACGCTTGTGAAAATATTTGGGGTAAACAAATTCGGCCGGGATCGTATATCCAGGATCTCCATCGCCAAGCATCTGGCCAGGTGTGGCTGTTTTTGAATTGCCATCACCTGTCTGGATCATGAAATCCTTGATGACACGGTGGAAAAGTACACCATTGTAATAGCCTTCATTAACGAGTTTGACAAAGTTGTCACGGTGTTTTGGCGTCTCATTGTAGAGGGCGACAACAATGTCGCCCAGCGAGGTCTTCAGTTCGACCTGAGTCAGGGTGTCGGTAGGTGCCACTGTTTTCTCGGTTTTAACGGTTTTTTTACGGGTGGTTTTCTTCTTGTTGGTCATAGAGCATGCCATGCCCACAATGGCGACCAGTGCCAGTATAATATATATCTTTTTCATATTCCGTTGGGGTATAGTCGTTTGTAGATGCGGCGAAAGTTATCATCTGTCGCAGAAAGCTCCTGCGCCCTACCCTGATAGTCGTTGCCCCAGATAGTGGCGGCAAGGTCAGGAAGATAGGCACGGTCGCGATCCTTGGTAATCGCCGCCTTGATGAGCATGTCAATATCTTGGGCATACTTCTCACGGTCAATTGCGTGAAGGTAGCGTGCAGTGCTCACCACAAACTGTCCCGTTCGGTCAACATCGATGATGTTCTCGACCAGTTCGCTCATGATGTCATCCACCTGTCCCATGTGGTTGGCAATGTATTCATAGGTCATCAACCCATTTGGGTCGTCTTGTAGCTTTTTCTTTAATGCTTGGTCCATTTCCTTTTATTAAATTAAGATTTGCACATATTTACAACGAGGCATTATGTGCTATTGCATCGTTGCTTGACTCTTTGTGTCAAAACGGGGCAAAGTTAATGATTTTTTTTTGATTGAGCGCTACTTGCAAGCAATTCTTTAGCGATAGGGAGGTCGGCGGCGCACCAGTTGAGGGTGAGTAGCTGTGCAGGAGGTAGCCAACAGTGGGCGGCATGTTCGCGCATGACGAAGTGGCGGTCACAGGCTGTACAGCGGTAGGCTGCGAGGGTAATGCTGAAGTCGGGATAGTGGTGGGTGACGGTGATGAGGTGTTCCCCCACCTCGACGTCGTAGTCCATCTCTTCAAGGAGTTCGCGGCGAAGGGCCTGTTGAGGTGTCTCACCAGCTTCTACCTTACCGCCAGGAAACTCCCAATGATGACTTGTGTAGGCGAATCGAGTTTCCCCCTTCTGCATACACAGGATTTCGCCCTCATGCTCTATAACTGCTGCAACAACAACCATATTTATAATAGTTCAGCAAGCTGATCGCAAGTGGTGATGGCTTTGGCGATATCACGCTTGAGGATGCGCTGGTGGCGCAAGCCCACAAGGTAGCCCGGCAATCCCAAGGGGAAGATGATGGAGATGGCCATGCCCAACTTGGGATAGTTGGTGGGATGGTAAGTGAGCAACTGGCGAATGACGGGTAGTTCCTCAGCCTTGTTCAGAATCTGCTGGTCACGGGAGTTCGCCAAGTTGTCGACCAGCGCGTCAACGTCCAGTGCCAACTTTCGCAGCATCGGTTTATCGTAGCCATATTGCCAGTAGTCCAAGTATTTCTGCCGTCCAGGGTACTTGTCAAGGAACTCACGGCACAATTGTTTAAACGCGCCAATTTGTATGAGGGTGGCATCGGCATCCACCTCGTCGATGATGACTTCTTTGAGTGCCAACTTGCGCTCCTGGTGCATACCCGTAATGCGGCGGAAGAAACTAATATATGCATCGGGATTGAACACTGCCGAGTCTTCTACTGCCTTCTTAGTGAGGAACACGCCCAATGGTGCAAGCACAGCAGTACTGAGCCACATGCCTTGCCACACTGGCCAACGACCGTCGCGAGCCAACTTGTAACCCGAGTTGTCGAAGATATAATAGACGATGAACATCATCACCGACACCACGATAGGCGTACCTAGACAACCCTTGCGAATGATGGCTCCTAGTGGGGCGCCAATGAAGAAGAAGACCAGACAGGCCAATGACAAAGTGAACTTCTTGAACAACTCGATGTTGTGGCGACGAATGACAAAGTTATCGTCGTTCAGCGCATAACCACGAAACATAAAGTCTTGCTTTTGGTTTTGCGTGTAAAACATCGCTTGATCAACCATTTGCATCTGTTCGGCTATTGGCTGCTGAGCAACAAGTGAGTCAAAGTCAAGTGGCCGTGAAACCTTGACGGGCGGCACGATCTCTAGTGACGTCTTGTTGTCCTTCACCACGATGCGGCGTGTGGGCACACCCAACACCGACCGTGCGCGCATGTCACGGGTGATCTCGGCCCCCACCGAGTCGACACGCAACTGGACAGAATCGATGGTATGTTGCAATTCGGCAATGTCCTTTCCCACATATTGCGAGCGCATCGTCTCGTCGTCCATGCGTGTGAAGGTGTTGTCGTAAGGAATCATGATTTCCTTGTCATGAAACGCCTCACGTCGGAACAGGTTCTGCCCCATTCGTCCACCACCTGTTGAACGCATGTCCTCGCACCAGGTGCCCTGGTATAGGTTCAGCACCAGGTGCTTATAATCCTCGGTAAAGCTCATGCGCCCCGAGTCGGCGGTAATGATACGCGGGTTACCCGTACCTTGGCTCACATCATAGATGAGAAGGTTGTAAAGCATATCGTTCGCCTCATCCTTATGCTTGACATAGAGGTTATAGCCTGGGATTTGGGTGAAGACAGTGCCTTCGGGTATATCAAGTGTCGGGGTCTTCTGGCGCATGGAGTAAAGCAAGGTCCACATCTTGACTTGCGAGAACGGCACCACATTATTTGAAAAGTAAAATGCGCCACACACAACCAGCACCATCAGTGCAGCGAGCGGAGCCATTACACGCATCAGCGAAATGCCACTCGACTTCATTGCAGTGAGTTCTACATGCTCTCCCAGATTACCAAATGTCATCAGCGAGGCAAGCAGGACGGCAAGCGGTAATGCCAACGGGGTCATTGACAAGGCAGCATAAAAGAACAGTTCGGCCACGACATCAATGCTCAGGCCCTTGCCCACCAGTTCATCGATGTACTTCCACAAGAACTCCATCATAACAATGAAGAGGCAGATGAGGAATGTCATCGCAAACTGCGGCAGGAAAGTCTGCAGCATGAATGTGTCTATTCTTTTGATGCGTGGCATGGGGTGATGCTTCGTTTTGCGGCTGCAAAATTAAGCATTTCTTTGGAATTGCGCATCATGGCATAGAAAAAAAGAAGTCCCCCAAGGGGGGAAGCTGAAGTGACCCCCAAAAGTTGGACGGGTTAAACATTAATGACTTAGAGAAAGAGTTCGGTATTGCACCGGGCTCTTTCCTTTTAACCTGGATTTGATTCTTTTATTG
>JAEEVE010000147.1 GCA_016290765.1 Muribaculaceae bacterium | reverse complement strand
GTCATGTGCCGCAAACTCGAGAGCGTGAACATTTCGCGCATCATCAAGGCAGTCGATCCCAAGGCGTTCATTACCAAGACCAATGTCAATGGTGTCTACGGCGACGGCTTTGACGAAATGAAGGTGCGTCTCAAAGTCAAGAAGGAGAAAGTCGATCACAAAAACGAAGAGAATGCGTCTTAACATGAGACATATCGCGGTGGTGTTACTATTTCTGGTGGCGGCGCTGCAACTCAACGCGTGGCCTCCCATGGGCATTGCGGCGACCTACAACTTTGCCACCGAATACCAGCAGCACGGCATCGGCGCAAAGTTATGCCTGGACGTTTACGGTCCCTGGCGGCTGGAGCCTGAAATAATCTATTTTGCTCAAAATAAGGATGTGACTACCCTACAGCTCAATGCCAATGTGCATTATGTGATGCCCATGACTTCAAGGATCTATCTTTACCCCTTTGCCGGCATCAGCTACAGCCACTGGGGCTATATCGGGCCCGATAAAAGCCGATGGGGCGCGAACTTGGGTGGAGGTGCCGAGTTCTACTTGGGCAGGGGCTGGTCGCTTATCGGCGAGTATCGTTTTATGCTGGTCAAGCAAGAGACCCAAGCCATCCCCACCTTGGGCATCAAGCGACTATTCTAATCAATATAATAGCAACAACTATGAAAAAGTTACTGATTCTGGCCATTTTGGCCGTGACATCACTGCTGGCCACCGCCGATCCTGGTGACATCTGCGCCGGCATCCAGTTCAATGTGGGCTCTAAGCACACTCTCATGGGACTGGGAGCAAATATGGTCATTGAACCCGTCAATAGGTTCCGCATCTCACCCGAGTTTGTTTACTACTTCAAGAACAACCACTACGAGGGCTACAACGTCAACTTGAACTTCCATTACCTCATTCCACTGCACAGCGCACAGAACTTCTATCCCATTGCGGGTTTTTCCTACGCTAACTACGAGTATGAGAATTTAGGAGGTGTTGACCGCTACGGAGCCAACATCGGCGTGGGCTATGAGTACCTCATCAACCGCCAGTTCCGTTTCTATATCGAGCAGAAGTTCCAAATCCTGAGCAAGGACTGGAATCAGAGCGTGACTACCCTGGGCGTGCGATACGCCTTCTGAACGGGCTGACATTGCACTAAAACGAAAGAGTTGCATCTCCTTGATGGGAAATGCAACTCTTTTTCCGTTGTGCCGCAGTGAGATTATTCTCCGGGAGCGATAGCGCCAGTGGGGCAAGCGTCTGCGCAAGTACCGCAGTCGATGCACACATCGGGATCAATCTTATAGATGTCACCTTCGCTGATTGCGCCAGTGGGGCAAACACCCTGGCAAGTTCCACATGCCACGCAGCTGTCAGAAATTACGTATGCCATAGTTCTAAAGCAAATAATAAAAAGAGTTATTAATTAAAATAGTTCTAAACGGTTTGCAAAAGTACTACTAATTTTTGAACTGCACAATGCTTTTCCGATTTTTTTACTCATTCATTGCAATTTCTGTGCCAAACGCACTCATTTTTCACCAAAAAGCATTAACTTTGCACTTCTCACATTATCAATTCTCCATTCTCATTTTTCAATTATCAATTAAATAACATGGACTGGAAAGACAAACTGGGCGAGGCATTCGGTGTTGAGGTGCCCACAAGCGAAGAGATAGCTGCCGAGAAGGCGGCGCGGGCCGATGCACCCCGAGGCGATGCCTTGCAACAGCAAGGCAAAGAAGTGGTCCATGTCGTCATCGAGCGAAAGGGCAGGGCCGGAAAGGTCGCAACCATTATCGTCGACCTCAAGTGCGACGATGAGGCACTCAAGGCACTTGCCAGCCAACTCAAGCAGCAACTGGGCGTGGGCGGCTCGGCGCGTGGCGGCGAGATTCTCATCCAGGGCGACCACCGCGACCGTGTCATGCAACTGCTCCGTGACAAAGGGTTTAAAGTGAAATAGATGCAGGGACTATTACAAATCAGCGCGTCGGCTGGCTCGGGAAAGACCTACACCCTGGCCAAGCGATACATCATGCTCCTGATTTTCACGACTGGCAGCGATGGACTGTTGCACTTGCGGCAGCAGATGGGGTATCATAGCCACATACTTGCCATCACATTCACTAACAAGGCCACTGCCGAGATGAAGCGACGCATTATCGACGAGCTTTTTGTCCTTGCTACCGCACCCGACGAGAGCGACTTCCTGCGTGACTTCAAGGATGAGGATGGCAAGAAGCGCATCTTCGCGTCGGGAGCACTCGACAGCAACAAGATCCAGCAAGCCGCACGACAGGCGCTTGCGTCGGTGCTATATGACTATGGCACATTCAATGTCAGCACCATCGACTCGTTCTTCCAGACCATCATGCGAAACTTTGCCCACGAGTTGGACCGTGACTACAACTACGAGGTTCAGATTGATACCGACTTTGCCTTGCAGAATGCTATCCACGGTTTCCTGCTCTCGCTCGGGGCCACTGCAGGGCGCAGCACAGGAAAGCTCACCGACGTCGAGCATTGGGTAAAAGACCATATACGCCAGCAAGTAAGTGAGGGAAGGGACTGGAATTTCTTCAAGGATGACGGAGGACTGCTGGAATATGCCAAGCTCATGACCATGGAGTTCTTTCGCGAGCACATGCCCAAGCTTCATGACTATCTCACGCGAGAAGTGGATGGACAACGCGTGCCCGACTTCAGCAAAGTCAACGAGTTCAAGCGGCGTGTCATCGAGCTTGCCGACCATTATGAGAAACACTATCGCGAAGACCTTGCTGCACGCATGGCACAGCTGGTCAAGAAGCATGATGTGGACTGCGAACGCTTGTACAAAGGCCGGTTGGTAGAGAATATGATGAAAGCCGACAACCCGATTGCCCGGGGCGAGGTATATCCCAAATCGGTGGATGAACTCACCGAAGATAAACTCGTCAACAACTCTTTCACCAAGAAGTATTTGCCTCCGCAAGCATTTGTTGACGAGGTCATGGCCTGGCGCAGCGAGGTCGTTTGGACCTATAACGCATGGCAGTTGCTCAAGAAGTTGCCGTCTGACTTGGGCTTGCTGGCGCTCATCAACCGCATCGACGAGAACCTCAAGCAGTACAGCCGTGAGACCAACCAGTTGTTGCTGGGCGACACCAACGACCTCATCGCCCGAGTGATTGAGAGCGGCGTGCCATTCCTCTATGAGCGAGTGGGAACATGGATTAACCACTATATGATCGACGAGTTCCAGGACACTAGCCGCAAGCAGTATGAGAACTTCAGGCCCTTGCTGGTGGAGGCGCTCTCGAAGAATGATGGCGAGAACTTGTGTATGCTCATCGGCGATGCCAAGCAGTCAATCTACCGCTTTCGCAATGCCGATCCCAGTTTGTTCCGCGACAGCATTGCACAGGATTTTACTCCCGAACAACACGGGTTGCACCAGCAGACACTCGATACCAACTATCGCAGTTGTCCCGCCATTGTGGAGTTCAATAATTGGCTTTTCGACCAGTTGCTTCAACTACCCGAATGGGCTGGAATGGATGTGTTGCAGCGCACCTATATGCCCAATAACGATAAGACAGACTTCCAACAGCTCAAGCACAAGTTGGAACCGCAAGGCATGGTTGTGGCCCACCTGATTGACAATGACCGAAGCACTACAACCGAGCAGCAACAAGCTGTCCTTGACAGGTTGCCACAATATTTGCTGAAGTTGCATCAACGTTTTCAGTGGGGCAAGATTGGTCTGCTAGTCAACCAGCGCAAGGAGGGCAATGCAATCGTCGACTCCATCATGGAGTATAACAAGAATGCCTCACCCGAACAGCAAATCGCTATCGCCAGCGACGAGTCAATGCTCATTTCGCGTTCGCCTAGCGTCAGGCGCATCGTGAGCCTGCTCCGGTTTATCGACCTCACACAGTTCCGCATGGACGAGGAGCAGGCTGAGGTCGATGACAGTGACAAGGTCCAGAGTGAGGTCTTGGACAAGAGCAGAATCGCTGCACGCAATCGCTTGAGGGAGCAGTATCTCTACCATGTTTTGGGAATCTTTATGGAGCGAATGGCTGCCGACGAGCAGCAAGAGCCAGGAAAGGTGCTGGAGCAGTGCTTCAGGCAGGCAAAACTGACACGCGAGTTAAGTGACAGTGAGCAGAGCAACGAGTTTGCCAAGAAACTCGACGAATTGCTGCCCGACCGCCGCACCCAGCTTATGACGCTTACCAACATCGTCGAGCACCTCATCAAGCGATACATCAGTGTGACCCAAGAAGCACCTGTCGAGACAGCGCACCTGCTCGCCTTCCAGGACTGCGTCAACGACTTTGCCACGCTACGCAGCGGAGGCACTGTGCGGGAGTTCCTCAGCTACTGGGACACGCGCTGCGATAAGCTCACCGTGCCCGCCTCGGCCAGTGAAGATGCTGTCAGTGTTCTGACCATTCACAAGGCCAAGGGGTTGGAGTACGACTGCGTCGTCATCCCCTTTGTCAACTGGAATATCAAGAGCGAGGGTGGAGGCTTCGGGAGGAAAATATTCTGGTTGGATACCTCAACACTCAAGGGCGAGAATGCATTGCCACTGTTTAATGGCGATTCATCCATGCCCGAGGCGCTCATTCCGCCACTCTTGCCACTGACACAGACCCAGGTTGTCAAGCTGGCCAAGGAAGGAATCTGTCTGCAGGGCTTTGTCAACAAGTATGAGCAGGACGTGATGGTCGACAGTGTTGATAAGACCTATGTCGCCTTCACCCGTCCCAAGCAAGAGATGCACCTATTTGTCCTGCAAGGGAGTCAAATCGGCAACCTTATCGCGCCCATTCTGCAGGCTGGCGCTGGCGACCCAGGGTGCGGTATACAGCAAGTCGATGAGGCAACCTATCAGTGGGGTGAACCATGCAATGCGACCAATGACAAGCCTCAGGAAAAGATCGACAAGACTGCCATCATCGATATGCCTCCCTACAGGGTAGCCACAGGGGCAACTCGCATTGGGGTGCGTTTGCCCGAGGATCTTACCGACAAGCAGAACACGGGCAACCGACTGCACAATCTGATGTCGCGCATTGCTTATCGTCGCGATGTGGAGCGTGCGTGGAGCTTCTGCCTGAACCGAGGCATCATCCGCGCTGAGGATCGTGAGTGGCCGCTGGAGCGCATCCGCGCTGTCATCGACCATATGTTCGACGATCCGCGCACAGCCCACTGGTTCAGCGACGACAACCATGTCTACAACGAGCGCAACCTCACGATGGGACGAGAGGCTGCCAATGCAATCAAGCGGCCCGATCGCGTCATCCAGCGCCCCGACGGCACATGGGTGGTTGTTGATTATAAGTTCGGCGAAAAGGACATCCAGAAGCACTCCAACCAAGTCCAAGGTTACATGCGGCGTCTGGCGCGCATGGGCAAGACGCCCATCGAGGGCTACATTTGGTATGTAGCCCTCGACGAAGTCGTCCCAGTCACCGCTTAGTTTATATTCGTTTTATCCTAGTTCCTCTATATAATGAGTAATCTCAGCACGTTTCAACCACATAACAGTTCCCCCTTTTGGGGGGTAGGGGGCCTTCGACTACTACTACCCCTTATATTACTCCTTCTGTTTTCACTGTCACTGGCAGCGCAGGAGATTGACTTCATCAACAACGACGCCAACCGTATCGTGCTCAACGGCGATGATTGGTCGGCATTGCGTAAGGCCCTCAAGTCGCCCAAGTCATGGCACGACGGAAAGTTCCAACTCGTGCAGATTGGCGACAGCCACATCCAGCCCGACATCATGACCGCACAAGTGCGACGGCGCATGCAGGACAAGTGGGGCAATGGAGGCCGAGGACTCATACCAGCCTTTTACCTGGCTAAGACCAACGAGCCTACTGACTACATACTCAAGTCGAGCACCCGCGTCAAAGACTATTCCCGCATCCTGAGCCGCAACTGGACCACCGACATCGGACTCACGGGCGTGGCAGTGCGCTTTGACACGGCTTACACCGAGCTTTACATCAAGGCCAAGGTGGATGGCGACCAGTTCACCCGCGTCACGCTGCTCCATGCACCCAAGGGAGGTTATGAAACAGCAAGTTCTAGTGGCGAGATTTTCTTCGCCAAGGAAATCTCGCCTTGGGCGCAGCAGTTCCAGCTCAAGCAGCGCACCGATACCGTCACTTTGGGCGTGCCCTGTCCCAGCGACTTCTACGGTGCCATCCTCACCAACGACAAGCGCGGCGTAATGGTGCACTCCATTGGCAATAACGGGGCAACTTATAGCAGCTACTGCAAGGTGGCCGACTTTGGCGAGCAACTCAAGGTGCTGCAGCCGCAGCTGGTCATTATCTCGCTGGGCACCAACGAGGCGTTCGGAAATCTTACGGGAGTCGAGAACTATATCACTCGCCTCATCACCGACATCCGCAAGCACAACCCCAAGGCACGATTCCTGCTCACCACGCCCATGGAGTGCCAGAAGCGCGTCTCGCGACAGGTGGCGCAGCAGGTCAAGGTGGGGGGCGGCAAACGAAAGAAAAAAGCACGCTATAAGACTGTATACAAAACCGTCACCAGCTATGCTGCCAATGAGAAGGTCAACCAGATGCGACAACTCATCCTCGACTATGGCCGCCGCCACAAAATCGCCACTTGGGACCTCTACCAGGTAGCGGGCGGAAGTGGTGCCAGCAACAAGTGGGTGGCTGCAGGACTGATGAATCCCAGCGATCACTTGCATCAATTGGAGTCAGGCTACGAGCTCCAGGGCATGCTTCTTGCCGACGCCCTTCTCGATGCCCTCAAGTAGTTTTACAAAAAAATGTATAATCGGCGTTGGACGAGAGTCTGACGCCGAGCTTTTTTAAGTGCTTTTTGAGTAGGTTTGAATGTTAAGAAACAAAAATGTAACGATTATTTTGGTTAAAATTATATAACCAGCAACGTATTCTTAATTATGTTTAAAATATTAGTGTTACTTTTATAAACTCGAACCAAGTTGGTGATGCAATAGTATGCAATAATCAGTGAGAACACCTACTGTTTTGCGGTTGCAAAAGTACCTTTAATACATGATAATAACCATATGTATGCGGTTTGACCTTTTTTGCGAGAGTAACACAATTCAATACAATCAAACTAATATTAACTTAAACCAAAAAGCGTATGAAAAGATTCTCTTTACTGCTTGCAAGTGTTTTAATGCTTTGTGCAGCAGCATTTGCGCAGGTTTCGATCACCGGCACCGTGGTGCAGGCGAGCGACAACGAACCTATCATCGGTGCAACAGTTACCGTGGTGGGTACAAAGACGGGAACTGCCACCGACCTCGATGGCCGCTTCTCACTCAATGTGCCTAGTGCCAACAGTATGCTCAACATTTCGGCCATCGGTATGGCCCCTGTGACCGTCAAGGCACAGAACGGCATGATCGTTGAGCTGAACAGCAA
>JAEEVE010000146.1 GCA_016290765.1 Muribaculaceae bacterium | reverse complement strand
GGGCATGGAAAATATGAGACCATTGCGTCGTTCATTATCGGACTCGCATTGATCGCCGCCTCGACAGGAATCATTGTGTCGGGAGGATTGAAAATCTCAGACTGGTTTTCGGGCAAACCCCTGCAGACCCCGGGAATGTTGGCGTTGTGGGCGGCGTTGCTGTCGATTGCCGTCAAGGAGGTGCTGTATCGTTACACGGCCCATCGTGGCAAATCACTTAATTCCCAAGCCATGGTCGCCAATGCCTGGCACCACCGCAGCGACGCGCTGTCCTCGATTGGTGCCGCCATCGGTATCGGCGGTGCCATCATGCTGGGCGACCACTGGGCAGTTCTCGACCCGATTGCATCAATTGTTGTTGGCTGTATGTTGGTCAAGGTCGCTGTGGGGCTGCTGCGCAATAGCATCGGCGAACTCACCGAGTGCTCTTTGCCCCCAGACACTGAACAAGAGATTCTGGACATCATCAACTCGTTGCCCGAAGTGTCGGACACGCACAACCTGCGCACGCGCCACATCGGCGAACGCACCGCCATCGAGTGTCATGTCCGCATGGATGGCAACATGCCGCTGATGCAGGCCCACGACCTGGCCAGCACCATCGAGCGACGCCTGAAAGACCGCTTCGGCCCCACCACCCATGTCAGCATCCACATGGAACCACAGAAGAGTTGATAGTTAATAGTTTATAGTTAACAGTTCAGTGCGGCAGGGAATAATTTCTCTGCCGCACTTGAATATTATCTGTTAACTTAAACTACATCTCCGCCAACCGACTTTTATAGAATGGCAGCGACGCGTCTGATAGCTTTTAGTCGAGCCATGAATGACTCGTCACGCTCGGCCATCAGCATGTCATATTCGCTCTGCATGACAAGAAGCGGTGCGGCGTCAATATCCAATGCGGCCGCCAATAGCATAGCTAATTCAGTGTTCAAGGCACGTTTGCCATTGAGCACTTCATTCAACGCAGAATAGGAGATGCCCAGTTTACGAGCCAAACCGCGTTGCGTGATGCCTCGGAACTCAAGTTCGTCTTTCAGCACCTCGCCCGGATGTGTCGGTTGATAAGGTTTCAAGTTGTTGGCGATCATTTGTGGATCAACCCCAGCAAGTGTAGTCATAATGCGAGTCTATTGATAATGATTCGACAATTCAGTAATGTGACAGATAGTAGCAATGGATTTGCCCTCTTCAATTTGTTCGGTGAATTCAATCCGATACTGGTCATTTACCCTTACGGACGAGAAGCCTTCTTTGTTACCATGGAGTTTCTCGTAGTGCAACGAGCCATAACGTGATAAGCCGAGAACATCCTCCAATTGTTTCATTAAATTAATAATACGAACATACTTGGCGACAATATATGGCTGGAATCGGTGCTTCTTACTTGTAGACCGACCAGACACATATAGTTCCCGCAAATATGTTTTTTCAAAAACAACTATCATTTGCCTGCAAAGGTACGAATTATTTTTGATGTTACCAAATTTGCGAACATTATTCTCACTTTTTCACACCAAAGCCATCAAAACTTATCAAATAACAAAATCAGTGCGGCAGAAAGCAAAATCTCTGCCGCACTTAACTATTCCTCTTCAGACGAGCGAAAGACTAGAGGGCGAGGCGGAGACCAAGATTTTTAAACGAAGTTGACTTATTGCCAGAAAGGCGAAATGAAACACGACAAAAAGTCGCATTATTGAAGTAGTCCCCTCCACGAACAACCTTGCCAATATCCTCCAGACTGGGGCCAGTCGGGTTTGTCTGCGCCTCACTACTGTAAAAATAATAAACGTCTTGGCACCACTCTAACACATTGCCGCTCATGTCGAACAAGCCCAACTCGTTGGGAGTCTTGGATGCAACAGGATGAGTAGTAGCACTGCTATTGTCGGCATACCATGCAACTTCATCTATGTTGTTGCTACCGGCATACTTATAGGTTTGGCTCTTGTTACCACCTCGTGCCGCAAACTCCCATTCCGCTTCTGTTGGCAAACGGAAATTCTGCCCTGTCATCTCTTTCAACTTGGTTAAAAATATCTGGCAGTCTTCCCAGCTAACTTCTTCAACCGGTCTTTTCAGATTACCTTTATAATGACTAGGATTACTTCCCATCACAGCCTGCCACAGCTCCTGAGTCACTTCGGTCTGTCCGATGCTATAACTACTCAGTGTCACTTGATGTGTCGGCAACTCGGCGTTGCCCGCGTCGCTGCCCTGCTCGGCGGTGGCTCCCATGGTGAAGGTGCCGCCCTCGACCGCCACCATCTTGAACGACACGCCGTTGACGGTAAATGTTGTGACGGATTCATCTTGACCGGTTTTTCCTAGCATGATGTTGATGACGGCATTCACGTCGGCAATGTCGACATTGTTGTCACCCGTGACATCACCGGCGGCTGTCTGCGCGGTCTTTCCCAGCATCATGTTGATAACAGCGTTGACATCAGCAATATCGACTGAGCCATCGCCGGTAAGGTCACCTTGCACTTGCGCCGCGGCGCTCAACCCCAGCAGCAAGCAGGCCACCAGTTCCATTGTCTTGAGATAGGATTTTTTCATTGCTTTCTATTTTTTAATGGTTATCACAACTCAGGTTTAAATATTTTTTCGCAACCAATCATCAATTCGTTGCCTTGCAACGGCGAACCTTTGTAAGAAGTGTAAATCTATCACGTTAGCGGTTCGCCATAGTGTGGCAACATCCTGCCCCCCAAAAGATGCGCTCAAGATATAAAAAGAGACGTGGGGAACTATTGATGTTACGCCATCGAGGTCCTGGACAAACCCGCTACTGTGTAACGAACAATAGGCCCACGTCTTGTGCGTATATGGGAACCCTCGCGGGTACATATACCACCAGACGTGAGCGTTATTGCCGACTACCCACAGTAGCTAAAATTGTCCAGATTTCGATAGCGGGTAATATCGTTATAACGCTCTCGTTATTTCTCGCATGTCATCGGGATGCATTGTGCATTATCTTAATGTCATCCCGAATTGTTGGCAAAGGTAAGGAAAAGTTTTCAGTTTTCAGCCATCAATGGTCAGTTTTTTTGAAACATTTTTGGCAGATAGCGAAAAAAAGACGAACTTTGCACAAGTTAAAATCAATTATTACTACAAAATGCCCACTGTATTCATATTTTTTGGTTTCAGGTTCATGTTTTATTCTAATGATCATGAACCAGTTCATATCCATGTTTTTAAAGATGGATGTGAAGCTAAGTTCAATGTTACGCCTCTGACATTAGAGTATAATCATGGCTTTAAGAAGCAGGAACTGGTTATTATTGAGTCGGTGATTGAAGAAAATACAGAGGTGATAATTGAAAGATGGAATGCTTTTTTCAAAAAATCTTGAGTTATGGAACGTTTGATTATCAAAAAGGTATGGGTTGATTCTGATTTTGTTTTTGCCGAATCTGAGGATGGAGCCTGCGCTAAGTATGCATTCTCTCAATGGAAGCGGTTGGCGGATGCAACAGACGAGCAAAGGCGTGATTTTTATCTGTCCTACTTTGGCATTCATTGGCCATCATTGGACGAGGACTTGAGTTTTGAGGGAATGTTCCGTGACAATCAATTATGTGACAGCACTCAAACAGTGGTATATCCTTACTGATTATCGATGCATCACCCTCTCATCGTCATAACTGGCCCCACTGCTTCGGGAAAGACGGGACGCGCTGTGGAACTGGCGCGGCTGCTCGATGCTGAGATTATCAGTGGCGACTCGCGGCAAGTCTATCGTGGCATGGACTTGGGCACGGGCAAGGACTTGGAAGAGTATGGCGATGTGCCTTACCACCTCATTGATATCTGCCCGGCGGGTTACAAATATAGCCTGTTCGAGTATTTGCGCGACTACCAGACAGCCTTTGACGACATCACCGCCCGTGGCAAGCAAGCAATCTTGTGTGGCGGCACTGGCATGTATGTTGAGACTGTTCTAAAAGGCATACAGCTGCCTCCAGTTCCACAGAACGAGAAGTTGCGCGCAAGCTTGGCCGACAAGTCGCTTGATGAGCTCACTGCCATGTTGCGCACAATGAAGACCCTGCGTAACAACAGCGATATCGATACCCCCAAGCGCGCCATCCGGGCCATCGAGATTTGCACCTACTATCACGAGCACCCCGACCTCAAACTAGCCACCGAGCCACACCCGCTGGATGATGCCATCGTCATTGGCGTGAGCATTGACCGCGAGGCACGCCGACAGCGCATCAGCCAGCGACTGGACGCACGACTCGAGGCAGGCATGGTCGACGAGGTCAGGCGACTCATCGAGGGTGGGGTAGACCCCGAGGATCTCATCTACTATGGTCTGGAGTACAAGTTCATCACGCGCCACGTCATCGGCCAGCTCACCTGGCAGGAGATGCACGACCAGCTCGAGATTGCCATTCACCAGTTTGCCAAGCGACAGATGACTTGGTTCCGTGGTATGGAGCGCCGTGGAACCCCCATCCACTGGCTTCCCTACGATATGCCCGCCGACGAATTTACCGCAAATGTTCTAAAACTCATCCAACAATAGACAATGAAAACAAAACACATTATCCTTGCCGCTACCCTTGCTGTATGCGGCATCATGACTGCCTGCAACCCGGGCAACCAAGCAAAGCATGAAGAAGCCGTGCAGGCCGACACCATTGCCAGTGACAAACCTGCCCTTCTGGTGGCAGTGGATTGCTATCTGGTCGACTCTATTGCATCCAACTATGCATCGGGTGAATTCAGCATCCCTTGTGTGCCCATGACTTGTGTAACCAGCACCGACTCGACCGATGTCAAGGTGTGGGGCGACTTCTGGGTGTTCAATTACAATCAGGTGGGCGACACCCTCAAGTGTGTCTCCGGCGGAAATCATCCTGGACTGATGCATATGCGCAAGGTGGGCGATAACTATGAAGTATTCGCTTTCGAACAGGTAGAGGACGGTGCCGGCAATGAGGCTAGCGCACGCAAGATCTTCGGCGAGAACTATGATGCCTTCCACGCCGTCAACAGTGACGAGCAGTACCGAGCGAAGGCTTTACGAGATGCCATCATCGACTATGTCAAGCAAAATGGCCTCACAGCCAAGTACTGCCAGGACTATGGTCGGCCTGCCGTGAGCCTCGAGTAAATAGTTTCTTGTTCCAGGAACTATCAAGGGCGACTCCCACTTGGGAATCGCCCTTGTTGTTGTGGCCGTGGATGTCACGACTCACTGTTGTCGCTTGCTGGCGCCTCTGGCTCGGCTTCGCGTTTCTTCTTGGGCAGACGTCTGGCCTTGCGCAGTGCCTCGGTGATGATCCACTGCAACTGACCATTGGTTGAGCGGAACTCATCGGCTGCCCATTTCTCAATCGCGCTCATGATGTCACTGTCAACGCGAAGGATGAAATTCTTTGTCTCTTTCTTTGCCATTTTGTCTGCTATTTTTTGCGTAATTCGCGGTGAGTCAATGTAGCCTTTTTACTGATTCAGTGTACCAGTGTTCACCACGGGCTGGGCCGACTCGTCGGCACACAGTACCACAAGCAGGTTGCTCACCATGGCGGCCTTCTTGTCCTCGTCAAGCTCGACAATGCCGTCGGTCGACAGCTTGTCCAGAGCCATCTTGACCATACTCACAGCCCCTTCGACAATCTTTTCGCGGGCGGTGATGATGGCGCTAGCCTGCTGGCGGCGCAGCATCACCGCAGCAATCTCGGGGGCATAGGCTAGGTAGTTGATGCGGGCCTCGACCACCTCAATGCCGGCCATCGACAGACGCTCGTTCAACTTGGCCTCGAGTTGCTCGTTAATTTCGTCGCCACCCGAGCGCAGCGTCAATTCATGGGTGTCCTCGTCGTTGTCATCGTAGGCATACTGTCCAGCCACTTGGCGCAGGGCGGCGTAGCTCTGCACGCTCACAAAGTTTTCCAGAGCACGCATCAGGCTCTTGGTGTTGCTGCCTACGGCGCCTTCAACCGAGGCCATTGTCTGCGAGTCGACCTCAAACAGAGCCTTGTAGGTGTCCCGCAATTTCCACACCATCACCAGGCCTATCATCACCGGGTTACCTACCTTGTCGTTCACCTTGATGGGCTCGGCATCCAAGTTACGGGCACGCAGCGACACCTTGGTCTTGCTATAGAACGGGTTAATCCAGTGGTAACCCGTACGGGTGAACGTGCCACTGTACTTGCCAAACCACGTGGTCACACGGGCAGTGTTGGGCTCGACCATGAAAAAGCCGCACAGAAATAACAGCTCAGCGATAAGCATCACTATCGAGATAACAAGCAGGAAGGTGGCGAGTCCATTCATTCCACCCTCGTCATACAACATAATGCTCTCGTAAAAGCACCAGCCCAGCACAAACGGCAACACGATAACAACAAACAGCATCAAGAAACCGTTCAGTGCCATTCCCTTGAATTCAAATTCTTTCGTTTCCATAATCTATCAATTGATTGGGTTAGTATATTTCGTTATGATATCAATTTGATACCACAAAGATATAAACAAATACCGTGCCGGCAATGGAATCTCTCAAAAATTTAACAAAATTTAAGCATGTATGGCCTATGATATCCATTCTGCAAGTAGTTGGCTATCTAATATGTAAGAGCAAGCCCCTTACCAATCATCTGGAAATAATCTCATTATTTTAAACTTTGGCATCCGTGATTATTCTGCAACAGTTTGGCACCCCCAATCTGAAAAAACTGCAATTTTGTATGATTACGTTCCTAATTCCAAGAAAAAATACTACCTTTGCAGTGAGTTGTTACCGACTTATAATGGATTGTTAAATAATGCGAAAATTGCCTGCTCCATCGGAATTGCCATACGACAAAACAAGTGCAGTGAGTATCTTTGAATATAGCAAAGGCTTATTGGGGAAGACATTGCGTGAGTTTGTTGGGGAAGGTTATGTTCCCAAGAAAGGGAAAGGTGCTTTGGGACAAATGGCCGAGAATATCTATTTCTTTCTTGAGACCAATAGTAACCCGGCATCAGACTTTTCTGAGGCTGGTCTAGAGCTTAAATGTACTCCTTTGAAACATGGGAACAAAACGCAGTATCTAATCAAGGAGCGACTAGTGTGCAACATGATGGATTATTTTGAGGTAGCAACCCAAGATTTTGAGCACTCTCATTTCTTCCTCAAATGCCAATTGATGCTGATTCTTTTTTATTTGCATCAGTCTAGTTGTAACCAGTTGGACTTGGAATTTATTTTTTTCTGTATTGTGGCAGTTGCCTGAGAAAGACTTGCTTATCATTCGGCAGGACTATGAAATCATTCGAAACAAGGTTTTGCTTGGTGAGGCACACCTTCTTTCAGAAGGTGACACTGAATACTTGGGAGCTTGCCGAAAAGGCCAAAAAGGTGAAGAGCCCGTGTCGCAACCTTATTCAACAGAGCGTGCGAATAAGAGAGCTTTTTCACTCAAACCAGCATATATGCGCACGATTCTGGAATACATCCA
>JAEEVE010000145.1 GCA_016290765.1 Muribaculaceae bacterium | reverse complement strand
GAGATGATCAACGTCGACAAGGTCATCACCATCGAGGAGGTGTATGCCTCTAATGCCATCAATGCCGAACTGGGCATCAGTGAGGAGATATTCAAGGCAGGCATGGCACTGAACTTTGACTATGCTGTGCAGGTGGTGAAGAAAATGGATACACAGCGCAAGTGCTATGTTGCGCAGCAACTGGTGCGTATCATGGATGCTGATGGAGCCGATGAGGCCGAACACGACCTGCTTGAGCACATCGGTAGGCTCATCGATTTGGACAAAGAATTGGGTTGTGGCTGATTGGCCGCAGTGAAAAGGTCAAAAACGAGCAGTCGCTGCATTTCCGTTTTTTGGTAAATGTTGTGATTGCTCGTTTTTTTTGTTGTTGTTTAGCGACAATTGGCGTGTTTTTTTTGACATTTTGCTTATTCTCGGGCCGTTTTATGTCAGTTTACATCTGTTTGTGTGAATTTACCTTAAATAGATAACACAAATCTTTGCCGACTGTTGGAGTTGATACCTTATTTTATAATTTTGTCGCAAAATGTTACAAAATGATAACTGAAATTATTAGACTAAAATCAATCAGTGACCTTTACGAACGATATGGTGCGAGGGTGCAGCATCCGCTGATTACGGTTGTCGAAGGCAAGGACTTGGTCGAGATGAAGAATGAACTCAGAAGTTGTGGCTTCTACTGCGTCATGCTTAAGGCTCAGACCGGGACGATGACCTATGGACTCAGCAGGTATGAGTATAGTGATGGCACAATGGCCTTTATTGCTCCAGACCAGATCTTCGGAAAGTCAACCGACAAGGACGAGCCTACCAACAACAAGCTCTTGCTTTTTCACCCGAGCCTAATTCATGATTCTGAGCTTTCACAGAAGTTTAAGTATTATTCGTTTTTTTCCTATGAGTCTAACCAGGCTCTACACTTGATGCCAGAAGATAAGATTATTGTTGACTCACTCTTTGAGGGGCTGGCGTTGGAGCTGGAACATAGCATCGATGGTTGCAGCCGCAGCATTATCTTGTCATTTCTTGAGCTCTTGTTCAACTATTGCATGAGATTCTATGAACGACAATTCAGGCTTGAGGAAAAGGGGAACAACCAGCTTATTGACCGATTTAACAAGGTGCTTGATGAGTACTTCGCAAGTAATCTGCCGCAAGAACAGGGACTGCCATCGGTGGCTTATTGCGCGCAAAGATTGTCATTGTCGCCCAACTACTTTGGCGACCTCGTCAAGCGTACGACAGGCCATACCGCCAAGGAGCATATACACATGGCGGTTGTCGAGCGAGTGAAGGAACTCATTATTTCCACAAAGCAGTCGATTAGCGAGATTGCTTATGCCGTTGGATTCAAGTATCCACATCACTTAAGCAGGGTCTTCAGGCATGTTACGGGAATCACTCCCATCGAGTTCCGAACACGGCGATGAGATGCAAGTCAGTGAGGTCGCTGAACTTGTTGTTGAAGGCTAGAGGATGCTGAAATGCTTTGACCCTAAAAGCATCCCGTTGCACCACACCTCCAGGCGATAGGCGCCACTGCGCCAATTGCCTGGAGTTTCGCTTCCCCAGCCCTTTAGGTTCAAAACCTTGCTTTCCTCATAGATGTAACACTTCACACGCTGTGAGTATCCAGCTGGAGATGTGTCGCCAACACGCAATTTTCCGTCGGGGCCATACCACTTGACATATAACTCCACTTCGCCATGAAGGATGCCACGATAGTGAAGCCTAGGCTGTAAGTACTGTGTCTCGCTACTGTGAATTGGGCTGCCAAATGGGGCCAGTGCCTGCTGGATGCGGTTCACGTTGCCTATCTCAATAGAATCAATGATAAATGGATAATGACGACCCACCATCAACTGAAAGTCGGTCAGGCGATGGTCGGCACTGCACTTCTGGGCCTCCAACTGATAAAATGCCTTCTGCAGTGAATCTAGACGCTGGTCATAACGACGGGAAACGGCCTGAGTCAAGGTGTCGCGAGCAGCTAGGTTGCTGCGGGCTTGACGCAGCGAAAGCCATGTGCCAAGCCACAACCCGCTGAGAGCGATGGCGCACATCCCCAGCACCCATACCCACGCACGGCTCACACTACCGTTTCCTAGGCGATGTCCGCATACGTTGCAATATTTTGCGTCATTCGAGTTCTGCGACCCGCAAGCATTACATTCCTTCATCGATATCTCTTTGCATTAACCACCATCAACGATGCAAATCACGTGCCAACTTACACCCCCACTATAATCTATTAACTCTCCTCTCTCCACAGCTGCTGCATGCGTGCTGCCAGCTTTGCCTCAGCAGGACTGTCTTGGGGGTGCCAGATTTGCGGGTGATGCAGTTCTTCGGGCATATACTCCTGGCGCACGAAGTGGCCAGGGAAGTCGTGAGCATACTGATAGTCTTTGCCATAGCCTAGTTCCTTCATCAATTTGGTGGGGGCATTGCGCAGGTGCAGCGGCACGGGTGCATTGCCAGTCTGATCGACTAGCGCCAACGCATCGTCAATGGCAAGGTATGCGCTGTTGCTCTTGGGAGATGTGGCAAGGTAGATGGCGCACTCGCTAAGTGGGATGCGCCCCTCGGGCCAACCTATCTTATTGATTACGTCAAACGTGGCATTGGCGAGCAGCAACGCGTTAGGGTTCGCTAGACCGATGTCCTCGGCAGCACTGATGCACAGGCGGCGTGCGATGAATTTGGGGTCCTCGCCACCAGCAATGAGGCGGGCCAGCCAATAAACGGCTGCGTCAGGATCGCTGCCACGGATGCTCTTGATGAATGCCGAGATGATGTCATAGTGCATCTCTCCGCCCTTGTCAAATGCGACGGGGTTCTGCTGCAGACGGTCGGTGACAATCTGGTCATTGATGACAAACGGTTCCAGTGGACCCAGCGACTGCATGACCAGGTCTAGGATATTCAGCAACTTGCGGGCATCACCTCCGGCATAACGAAGCATCGCCTCGGTCTGTTCGATGCGCACTTCGCGGTCAGCAAACATTTTGTCGGTCTTCAGCGCACGGTCAAGCAGCTCAAGCAGGTCGTCACGGTCAAGCGGTTGAAGCACATAGACCTGAGCGCGGGAGAGTAGGGGACGTATGACCTCAAATGAAGGGTTCTCGGTCGTGGCACCGATAAGTGTCACTGTACCATTCTCAACAGCACCTAACAATGAGTCTTGTTGAGACTTGTTAAATCGGTGAATCTCGTCGATAAAAAGCACGGGGCGCCCTTTGCTGAACATGCTGCGAGTGTCGGCCTTGCAGCGGTCAAGCACCTCACGAACCTCCTTGACGCCACTAGTCACTGCCGATAAGGTGTAGAACGGCACTTGGGTCTGTTCGGCGATAATACGAGCGAGTGTGGTCTTGCCAACACCTGGAGGGCCCCACAGGATGAACGACGAGATGTTACCGCTCTCTATCATGCGACGAATGACGGCACCCTCACCCACGAGGTGTTTTTGTCCGATATACTCGTCCAGTGACTTGGGGCGCATTCGTTCTGCCAAAGGTTCGTACATGCTATTTATGTTTTTTGAACAATGAGTAATGCTTTGAGGTCAACCGCACGTTGCAGTAATGCGAGCCTCAGGATCGAAAAAAAACTCTATTTTCACAACCCCTTGATCACCTTGAATTTCTTCCAGTTCTTGGCGCCTTGATAGGAACTCACCGACTGAGCAGGCACATAGAGTTCAATTTTGCTATTGCTCTCACCGCTCAATTCGGGTGGGGTGATGGCGTGGCACTCGATGCGCTGCAGTTGTGAGCACTTTTCGGCGACTTTCTTACCAAGCTTAGTCACGGTCGATGGTATTACGAGATACCTGATGGCGGTCTCGCGCAATGCGTTATCGCCCAGCGTGAGCAGACCTTCGTTCAGTGTAATTTCATTCAAAGAGGTGCACTCGCGGAAGGCTTCCTTATCGATTGCCGATACAGTTGAGGGCAGTGCAAACTGCATCAGCGACTGGCAACGACGAAAAGCTTCCTTGCCAATGCGTGTGAGCTGGTCGCTCAATTGAACACTGCGCAGCGACTTGCACTCATAGCACGTCTTCTCCTCTATCACGATGACATTGCTCAGGTCCAGCGTGGTCAAGGCATAGCAACGGTCAAAGGCCTGCTTATCAACCTGACGCAACTGGCCTGGGTCGCACAACAGGGTGCGCAATGAGTTGCACTCGTGGAACGCGCGCTCCTCAATGCGTGTCACGCTTGCAGGCAGCTCAATCTCCTCCAGGCTCTTGCAGTCTTCAAATGCAGCGACAGGTATTTTAGACAATGAACCTTGCAGAACGATGGAACGCATTGAGCTGCTGCCAGAAAACGCCGAATGGCCCAGACGCGTCAACGACTCGGGCAACTCCACATCGCTCACCTTGCTGTTGTAGAACGCGCGTGCGACAATCTCTTCCACACCCTCCGGTACGCGGCAACGGCCAGTGCGGGCAGCAGGATACTGCAACAGCACGCGGCAATCACGGTCATATAGCGTGCCGTCGACCGAGCAATAAGCGTTGTTGCGGTCGTCCACCTCAAAACGCCTTAACTGCGGCAGACGTCCAGGCTGGTCATTATCAATCTCACAACGTGCTGGGATGTACAGCTCAGTCAGATACGTGCCATCGAATGCTTCTTTGCCAACGCTTAACAGTCCAGACGGAAGGTCAAGGCGCGTCAGGCTGCTGCATCCCTTGAAACACTGCTCGCCGATGCGCTCCAGACGTGCTGGAAGCGTGATGTATTTCAGGTCATCGCAACCCTCAAAGGCGTGGTCGCCAAGTTCGGTCACACGGGAGGGCATCAGTACTTCCTCTAGGTCATAGCAACTGCCAAAAGCACGATCGCCAATCGACTTCAGACGATCTGGCAGAACGATTGAACGCAAGCGGCTGGCATACTCAAATGCACGCCGAGGAAGAACATCGTGGTTGATGCGAGAGCCATATCTCTCCATTACGCTGGCATATTCCAAATCCACGTCTAGGTAGTTGCTAATGCTCTTGCCGTCCTCGTCATACACTTTGCTGCGCTTCGCCAACTTGGTAATGTAGGCCAGGTCGCGCTCGTTCAAAGGACCCTCCACACACAGCATGCGCACACGGTCGTACATGCCTTTGGGCATACTCTCTTCCAGCGTTCCTGGTTCGCGTAAACTCACCTCTACAAGGTCGGCATAACTGCGTCCACGGCTGTAGCTGTGATGTCGATTCATACCACGGCTATACTGAGCCTCAGCAGGTTGTAACGCAGCTACAAGTACCAGAGTTAATAGGATAAGAAATTTCTTCATAATGGCTCGTTGTGATAAATCCCCCTCCCCTTACTGAAAAGGGGAGGGGCAAGGAATGGGGTATAATTCAAATCACTGTGCACGGAACGACTCGAGGTCTTCGGCACGGAAGTTCTTGATATAGGTGAAGTGTCCGTTGACATTGGCCTCTGCCATTCGGACATACACTTGTGCGCTCTTGCCGAAGAGTTCGGGCGAGCGGGTGGCATCCAGGATGATGAGCAACGACATCATCGTCTCGGCCGTCATGTCATAGAGACGACGGGCAACAAAGTCATGCATGTCTTGGTTCGCGGCCTCCTTGACAATGGCGATGGCTTGCTCTAGCAGGACCACCATCTCCTCAACACGGGCCTTCAGCGGCTGGAATGCCTCGGCAACCTCGTCTTGCAGCATCTCACGCAAGTAGTTCAAGTAACTGCCGTTGGTGATATAACGGATGGCAGCCACCACTTGAAGTTGGGTCGTGCCCTCATAAATGCTGAAGATGCGTGCGTCACGGTACAGGCGTTGGCATTTGTACTCCATGATGAAGCCACTGCCGCCGTGCACCGAGATGGCATCGTAGGCGTTCTGGTTGGCATACTCCGAGTTCATACCTTTGGCGAGCGGTGTGAAGGCATCGGCCATACGCTGGTACTTTTTCATTTCCTGACGCTCTTCGGGAGTGAGCGTGCGGTCGCGTCCAATGTCCTCAAGTGCCTTGTAGACATCTACCAGACGAGCAGTCTGGTAGAGGAGCGAACGACCAGCGTCGAGCTTGGCCTTCATGCGGCTAAGCATGTCGTAGACGGCGGGGAACTCGATAATCTTCTTACCAAATTGTGCGCGCTCGCGTGCGTAAGCTAACGCCTCGTTGTAGGCCTCCTGCTCCACACCGACGCTCTGTGCGGCAATGCCCAGACGTGCACCGTTCATCAGAGCCATCACATACTTGATGAGACCCAAGCGGGTGTCACCACAAAGCTGTGCCTTAGCGTTCTTGTATACCAACTCGCATGTGGGTGAACCATGGATACCCAACTTGTGCTCAATGTGGCGAACGTTCACGCCGCCATCACGCTTATCATAAATGAACATCGACAGGCCACGGCCATCGGTTGTGCCTTCCTCGCTGCGTGCCAGTACCAGGTGGATGTCGCTGTCGCCGTTGGTGATGAAGCGCTTCACGCCGTTCAGGCGCCAGCAACCATTTGCCTCGTCGCGGGTAGCCTTGAGCATCACGCGCTGAAGGTCGCTACCAGCATCGGGCTCGGTAAGGTCCATCGACATGCTCTCGCCAGCGCACACGCGGGGAATGAAGGCCTGACGCTGCTCTTCGCTGCCAAACTCATATAAGGTGTCGATGCAGCTTTGCAATGACCAGATGTTCTGGAATCCGGCATCGGCTGCCGAAATCATCTCGCTGAGCATCGAGAATACCACATTGGGAATGTTCAGGCCACCATAGCGACGGGGCATCGACACACCATGTAGGCCCGCCTTGCGTGTGGCGTCAAGGTTCTCAAATGTCTTGCTCGCATAGATCATGCGGCCGTTTTCCAGATGTGGACCTTCCTGGTCAACGCTTTCGCTGTTGGGCTCCAGAATTGTCTCGGCAACCTCGCCGCAAATCTCCAGAAGGCGACGATAGTTCTCAATCGCATCCTCATGGTCCACAGGTGCATCGGGATACACAGCGGCGTCGGCGAAGCCTTTCTCCTTCAACTCTACAATACGCTTCATCAGCGGGTGACTCAACTGGAACTCTATCTCAGGAGTGTTATATTTTGCTGCCATAGGTTATTTGCTATTTTGCTTATAATACTTGATCAACTTGGGAATCACTTCCTCGCAAGTGCCAACGATGACATAGTCGGCAATCTTGTTGATGGGGGCATCGGGGTCACTGTTGACCGAGATGATGATGCCTGCATCCTGCATACCGGCGATATGCTGGATTTGGCCACTGATGCCACAGGCAATATACACCTTGGGATGAACGGTCACGCCCGTCTGGCCCACCTGGCGGTCATGGTCAACCCAACCGGCATCGACTGCGGCACGGCTGGCACCGACCTCGCCATGAAGTTCCTTGGCAAGTTGGAACAACAGGTCAAATCCCTCCTTGCTGCCCACGCCATAGCCACCAGCTACGACAATCGAAGCACCTTTGAGGTTGTGTTTTGCAGCCTCAA
>JAEEVE010000144.1 GCA_016290765.1 Muribaculaceae bacterium | reverse complement strand
AGGCGTCCCCAGTAACACGGCGTTGAGTGCCTTGCGCATGAGCGCTGCACCCGCAAATGCCAACACAATGAGTGTCACATAGACTGGAAGCTGATCCAGTCCCACACCCGAGAAGTTACCGAACCCCCATGCCACATAGTTGTGCACGCCTTCTTCACTCGCCACCGAGTTGAGCAGTGAGATGACGCTCGAGGCCAGGTAACTGACCAGGACGCCGATGATGAGCAACATCGTGCTCGAGCGCACCAGCGACGAAAAGAAGATGAGGATGGTCAGCACAGCCCCAGCACCCAGCAAAGCTCCCAGCAATGTGGCGATATAGCTGCCCACCGACTGGCCGAAGACCGACCCTACAGTTCCACCCATAGCGAGCATAATGATTGCCACGCCCAATCCTGCACCGGTCGATACGCCCAGGATGGAGGGTCCCGCCAACGGGTTGTTGAAGGTGGTTTGGAGCAACAATCCCGACACAGCCAGTGCAGCCCCAGCGAGCGCCGCCGTTACTATCATGGGCAGTCGTGAATGAAGCACAATAATCTCCCACGCACGATTTTCACAGCCGCGCCCCATGATGATGTCCATCACTTGCTGCGCAGGTATGTCAACCGAGCCCAAGAGTAGGCACGCCACAGCCAGTAGCGCAAGCGCCACCAGCAATACGCTCAATGTAATGCCATAGCGATGCCTCATTGCTCCAAAGGTTTAAAGAACTGCAGCTGATCGAGATGGTGATTGAGCAAATTGTAATACTCCAGCAGCAGTATATCGGGATGGAAGGGGAAACGCTCGTAGAAACGCGTGGCATTGGTGTCGCAAACATAGACCTTATGCTGCTTGAAGGCCTCGAACTGATCATTGAGCGAGTATGCTCCCTTGAGATCAGCGTAGGTGTGAATATTGAACGACTTGATAAGCCACACATCGGCATCGTGCGCCACGGCCAGCACTTGGTTAAAGTCGAGATTGAGTGAACCCGTGCTCTTGTCATCGGCCCAGGGGTGAATGCCACCTGCATCCTGTATGAGTCGCGCCATGTAACTGTTTCCACCAGGCACATTCCAGATGCCACTGATGACCATCTCGGTCAGTACCAATGGGCTAGTATTCTTGCCTTCTTTGCCAACCTTTGCTTTTAGCTCATTATAAGCCTGCTCTACTGCTTCATATAAGCTATCGGCTCGCTCGCGCTGCCCCAGCAGCTCACCATAGAACTTCACCCACTCGGCCCGTCCCAGGGGTGTCGTCTCCATGTAGTCGGCGCACTCGATGATGGGTATGTCCAGTGCCGTGATTTGCCCGTAGGTTGCATCCTGATAGGGCGAGAGCAAGATGCCATCGGGCTGCATGTCGATGACGCGCTCAATGGTAGGTGCCATCGAAGATCCACAGTCAGCAAGTTTTCCATCTTTAATGTCAGCCAACACCTCGGGATCGGTAAAGAACTGTGCGTCGCACACCCCCTTGATGGCATCATAAACACCCAATTCACGCATCACCGAAGTGTGTACGCCACTATAGACCAAAGCCCTGCGCAATGGTGTGCGCACGATGGTTCCTTCGGGTAGGTTTGCGGGTAATTGCGCCTCGGTGGGGACGAGCACATAGCGGTGTAGCACTCTCCCACTCTTCCATGGGTCGCGGATGGTGACGAGGGTGTATCCGTCGGTGCGCTCCATGGCGAGCAATTGTGCTTGTGTGATTATCGAGTCGGTCGTTACCACCTGGTTTTCAGCGACATTGCCTCGACAAGCGACCAACAATACCACCAGAGAGATAAGCAGGAAAAACTTTGCTTTCATTTACATTCGGTTTGGGAGTGCAAAGGTACGAAATTTTAATTAAGAATTAAGAATTTTGTGGCCCTTTTGTCTGTTCAAATCAATAATCATCGGACTCACACGTCAACTCCTGAGATTAATAGACTTCAATGCATCAATTAAACCTCACCTTAAAAAGCTATTCTAATACTGAAAAGAATGATTTAGGGCACATTTTTTGCAAGGAATTAAAAAAAGCAGTATTTTTGCAGAATGTAAGAAAACAGCCGAACCGCTTGAAAGGGCGTAGGCACAAACCATCATATCACTAAAACTACACCGAAATGAAGAAGATTATTTTCGTTCTTGCTGCCGCTCTGGTCCTCGGTATGGGTTCGATGAGCGCACAGAACAAGTTCAAGGCCGCCAAGAGCAAGACTGGCACGACCAAGACTGAGAAGGTCACTCCCAAGACCGAGACCAAGACAGACACAAAGGCTGCAGCCAAAGTTGAGGCCAAAGGCAACGCTTTCGCCAAGCCCAAGGCCACTTCCAACAAAATTGAAGGCAAAGCCGAGAAGAAAGCTGATGCCACTAAGACCGCTACAAAGGTTGAGTCCAAAGCCATTGCAAAGCCAGCAACTAAGACTGCTGTGAAACCCGCCACAAAGGTTGCAAAGCCCGCCGCTAAAAAGGCATCGGCTGGGAAGCCCGTCGAGCTGAGCATGTTCAATGGTGTGTGGGCCAACAGCTATAGTGACGGTATTGGTGGCATGGTGACCGACTACCTGAACCTGACGTTTGATGAGTCGACCGGCACTGCCACTGGCGAATATAAGGACGAGAACGGCGACGGCCGCAAGGTTAGTGGCAAGTTGGTAGGCAACACCCTGCTAATGAAGTATGACGCCGATGGAGACGAGTTTGCCTCTATCCGCATCATCAACGAGAACACGCTCAAGTTGGAAGGCTTCACTGGTACTTTCAAGCGCGTTGAGAACATGGATGCCGCTCCCAAGGTTGACATCCCCATCCCAGTAACCTCGGCTCCTGTTGACCCCGCTTACGAGGAAGTCAAGAAGTACTTGGAAGACAACTGATAGAATTTATACTCATTGGCAATGAGGGTCAGGGATTGTTATCCCTGACCCTCATTTTTTTGCTAGGCTATGTTGTTTTTACATTATTTAATATGTTTTACAACATAGTTGTAACTTTGTTGTGTGCCATGTCATGGGAATTCCGTAACTTTGCGGTCGCTTTAGCGAAAACATTAACAAAACCATATAATTTACCATAATGACTAACATCAAGAATTTCAATGACCTGATTTCGCATCTGGTCAAGAGAGGGACAAGAAAACGCGTGGCCATTGTTTGGGCCGCCGACGAGTCGACACAGTATGCCGCCATTCGCGCTCTGAACGACGGTTTCATTGACGCTATCTTTGTGGGCTGCCGTGAGCAGCTTGAGCAACTTGAGTTACTCAAACCGCACGCCGAGCACATCAGCTATGTCGACACCGACGACAAGGATAAGGCTGCTGCACTGGCAGTGGAACTGGTTCGTGATGGCAAGGCCGACGTACTGATGAAGGGTCTTATCAATACTGACAACCTGCTGCGTGCCGTGCTAAACAAGGAAACTGGCATTCTGCCCAAGGGTCATGTGCTGACGCATGTCACCACCGCCCAGATTCCTGGTTACGATCACCTGCTATTCTTCACCGACGCAGCTGTCATTCCCTGCCCCACTCGCGAGCAGCGCATCGAACAGGTTCGCTATGTGGCTGGCTTGTGCCGAGCCTTCGGCGTCGCCGAGCCCAAGATTGCGCTCATCCACTGCAGCGAGAAGGTCAACGAGAAGCACTTCCCGTTCACTGTCGAATATCGCGAACTGGTACAGATGTGCCAGGAAGGCGAGTTTGGTCCTTGCATTGTTGACGGTCCGCTTGATGTGAAGACTTCGTGCAACCTGCACAGTATGGAGACCAAGGGCATCAACTCGCCCATCCATGGCGAGGCCGATGCCGTCATCTTCCCCGACATCCAGGCCGGCAACGTGTTCTACAAGACGTTGACGTTGTGGGCTCATGCCGAGACCGCTGGCATCTTGCAAGGTCCCAGCGCACCCGTTGTGACCCCATCGCGCAGCGATAGCGGCGAGTGCAAGTATTACAGCCTGGCAGTCGCTTGCATGGCATAGGGTTAAAGTAGTTAAGTAGTTAAGTAGTTAAAGGTAGTTAAAGGTAGTTAAGTAGAACAATATAGGGACGCGCCTTGCCACGTTGTCGCTAGGCTTGAGTACCGACAGAACTACAGCAACTTGCTACAGAAGTAATTCTCGATTTTCAATTCTCAATTTTCAATTTATTAAACAATGCATATTTTAGTAGTAAATCCTGGCTCGACATCGACCAAGATTGCCGTCTTTGAGAACGATAAGGAACTGTTCCATAAGAGTCTGTCTCACCCCGTGGAGGAGATTGCCCAGTTCAAGGCCATTACCGACCAGTATGAGTGGCGTAAGCAGCTAGTGCTGGAGGCTGTCAAGGCCAATGGTTGTCCATTTGACTTTGCTGCTGTGGTTGGCCGCGGCGGTCTGCTGAAGCCCATTCCTGGTGGCGTGTATCGCGTGAACGAGCAGATGATGAACGACGTGCGCACGAGCGAGCATAGCCATGCCAGCGACCTGGGTTGCCTCATCGCCTATGAGATTGCTAAGGACATCCCTGGCTGCCAGAGCTTCATCGCCGACCCCGTTGTGGTTGACGAACTGTGTGACAGTGCCCGCATTTGTGGTTCGCCTCTGATGGAGCGCTTGAGCATCTGGCACGCGCTGAACCAGCGCGCCATCGCCCGCCGCTTCGCCAAGGAGCAGGGCAAGCACTATGAGGACTTCAACCTGGTGGTCGTTCACTTGGGTGGTGGCGTCTCGGTCGCCGCTCACGAGCACGGCAAGTGCATCGACGTGAACAACGCACTCGACGGCGAGGGTCCTTTCGCACCCGAGCGCGCCGGCACACTGCCCGCCAGCGGTCTCATCAAGCTGTGCTTTAGTGGCAAGTACACCGAGGCTGAGTTGCTGAAGATGGTCAGCGGCAAGGCTGGTCTGGCCGCCCTGCTGGGCACCAACGACATGCGTGAGGTGGAGCGCAGCATCAACGAGGACCACGACGAGAAGGCTACCCGCTATACCGACGCGATGATCTATCACATCGCAAAGGCCATCACCGCTCAAGGCGCCGTGCTCTGCGGCAAGGTTGATGCCATCCTCATCACGGGCGGTATGGCTCGCTGGGGATACCTGGTCGAGGGCTTGAAGGCACGTTGCGAGTGGATGGCACCTGTACACTGCTATCCTGGCGAGGACGAGTTGGAGGCACTGGCGCTGAACGCCTACGATGTGCTCACCGGCGCCGTCGAGGCCCAGGAGTACAAATAATCAATGCACAATGCTTAACGCATAATGCACAATGCACAATGCATAATGCACAATGACAGGGGCGGTTTCGCCCCTGTTTTTTGTAATTGTAGAGAAAAAGCAGTAATTTTGCCGAAAATAGCAAAACAAAAGATGATGAGACGAGTATTTACACTAGCGATTGTGGTTCTGGCCGCTGTGGCGACATCATGGGCGGTCGACTTTGACCAATACTTCACCGACGCGACTTTGCGACTGGACTATGCCTTTGCGGGCGATGTGAACAAGCAGGAGATTTACCTGGACCAACTGTCACAGTTGCCGCGGTGGTGGGGCCGTCGCACCCGACTCGACGAGGTACCCGCCGCTGGCGACGGCACCATCACGGTGCGTGACCACAAGAGTGGCAAAGTAATCTATACGCACTCGTTCTCCAGCCTGTTCCAAGAGTGGATATCGACCGCCGAGGCCAAGCAAGTGCGCAAGTCGATGGAGAATGTGTTCTTGGTACCAATGCCCCGCGACACAGTTGACATCACCATCGAGCTTCGCGACCCGCACCACCGCACCACGAGCAGCCTGACGCATCAGGTGGTGCCTAGCGACATCCTCATCGCCCATCGTGGCGAGCGTGGCGTGACACCCTACGTCACGCTGCAGCAAGCTGCCGACACGCTGCATTGCATCCACATTGCATACGTCGCTGAGGGTTACACCCAGGCCGAGATGCCGCAGTTCATGGAGCATTGCCGCGAGGCGATGGAGGCATTGTTCAACCACGAGCCGTTCAAGTCATTGCGTGGGCGATTTAACATCGTGGCGGTGCAGAGCGCGTCGCACGACAGCGGGGTAAGTGACCCTGGAGCCGGCATCTGGCTGGACACCGCGCTGGGTTCGCACTTCGACACTTTCTACAGCAAGCGCTACCTCACTACGCTGCACCTCAAGCAGCTGCACAATGTGCTGGCGGGCGTGCCGTACGAGCATATCATCATCCTTGCCAATACCGAGCACTACGGCGGTGGCGGCATCTACAACAGTTACAACCTGACTTATACGCGCGGCAAGCATTTCCGCCCCGTGGTGGTGCATGAGTTTGGGCACAGCTTTGCTGGTTTGGGTGATGAGTACCCCTATGGTGACGATGACCCTCGCTATTTCAGCGATGTGGAACCATGGGAGGCGAACCTGACAACGATGGCAAACTTCAGCAGCAAGTGGGCTGATATGATAGATGAGTCGACACCCTGCCCCACTCCTGAGAGTAAGGACAGCACACTGTTGACACGCCGTGTAGGTCTGTTTGAGGGTGGTGGCTATCTGAGCAAGGGCGTGTACCGCCCCGTTCAGAACTGCCGAATGCGCACCAATGAGGTGCCCGAGTTCTGCCCCGTGTGCCAGCGCGCCATCCGCCGCCTCATCGAGTTCTACACCGATTAGACCACGCAGCGCGCTGGCAGACCACTTCGTTGGCAAATCGCCTTCGGCTGGTAGCCCGCTTCGCTGGTAGTTGATAGACAATAATGTCCTACGGGCAGGCGATGCGCATGAGGCGGTAGAGGATGTTGCTAGACGACTAGTCATACTGGACGCCTTAGAGCCTCCAGGGAACAAGAGCAAGCATTCTAATTCTCTGCAAGGTCGTCGTAGCGCTGGTAGAGGAAATCGTTGTAGGGGAAGCGCTGTGTGTGGACGATGCGGGCTTTCTCGTAGAGGAGTTTGTTAAGCTCGTCGATGTTTTCGCCGTTCTTGGCGCTAATAAAAATGCAGTTGCCTGCCATGCGCGCCATCCAGGTTTCCTTCAACTCGTCGAGGGGGATATTCTCTCGCTGGCGTGGAGTGAGGTCGTCCTCATCCTTAGGAATATAACTGAACTGGTCAATCTTGTTGAATACCATGATCATCTCCTTACCGGCAGCATCGCAAACCTCCTGCAGGGTGCGGTTGACAACCTCGACCTGTTCCTCAAACTGGGGGTGCGAAATATCAACGACATGAACGAGGATGTCACTGTCACGCACCTCGTCGAGGGTGGTCTTGAATGACTCGACCAAGTGAGTGGGCAACTTGCGGATGAAGCCGACAGTGTCGCTGAGCAAGAAGGGCAGGTTTTCAATGACAACCTTGCGTACTGTGGTGTCGAGCGTGGCGAAGAGCTTGTTCTCGGCAAAGACCTCGCTCTTGCTCAACACGTTCATCAGCGTGGACTTACCCACGTTGGTGTAGCCCACCAGAGCGATTCGCGTGAGCTTGCCACGGTTCTTGCGCTGGATGACCTTCTGCTTATCCCAATCGGCCAGTTTCTGCTTAAGTAGCGAGATT
>JAEEVE010000143.1 GCA_016290765.1 Muribaculaceae bacterium | reverse complement strand
GAACGTGATGGATGTGACACTCATCATCAACATCATTCTGGGAATCAACTGATTTCCAGCGACTCAAATAACCAGTTCATCTTAACAACATCAAGCCCTGATGCACCAGTGTCGGGGCTTGATGTTGATTCTGGAAGGAGCAACAAAATGCATTTTTATTCTACCAAAAGGTGGAAGAAATTCATCATTTTTATATTTTTTGGGATTTTTTCTCAACTTTTTAAGGTTTTTCGTAAAAAAAATCTCTAAATTTGCAGTTCAGAATCACAATTTGACATAACTATTTATTTTTAATCATTTCTAATATGTTCAAAAAAACTTTACTAACTTTCGTAGCTCTTGCAGCTGCATTGCATTTGTCGGCAGCACCTGTTGATGTGTCGACTGCAAAGACTAAAGCTGAACAGTACCTTGCCAGCAAGGTTTATGCCGGCAAGTACATGGCCCCTGGAGCCACTCAAACCACCCTGCTCAAGACTGAGATGGGCGACGTTGCTAAAACTCCAGTGTACTACATTTTCAACACAGCTTCTACTTTTGTGATTGTCTCGGGCGATGACCGTGCCGAAGAAATTCTGGCCTACGGCGACAGACCCTTGAATCTTGATCGCATTCCCAAGAACATGGAAGCATGGCTCAACATCTACAAAGAGCAACTCGATTGGCTGCTCTCACACCCCGATGCCAAGGTCAGCAAACCCACTACCTACAAGTCGCCAAAAGTAAGGGCCACAACTTATGGTCCTTTGCTTACAGCACTTTGGGACCAGGAAGCACCATACAACAACCTGTGCAAATTCAACTATAACGGAACCACCTATTCTTGCTACACCGGTTGCCCCGCAACATCGGCATCAATGGTGCTCTACTACTGGAAGTACCCCACCGAACCTGTTGGTCCACTGGATTCTTACACATCCAGCCTCGAACTCAGTTACTATAACAGTGTGAACTTCACCTATCCGGCTCTTCCACAGACCACCTTCGACTGGGACAACATGAAAGACAAGTATGGCACATGGTATGATGAAAATGGCACCTCTCACTACGAGGCCTACTCCACAACCGAGGGCAATGCAGTGGCCACACTCATGCGCTATGTTGGCCAGGCCGAACACATGATGTACGGTACTGCAGCTGCTGGCGGTAGCGGTATCTACACTACCGATGCTCAGATTGTTGCCGACATGTTCATTGGCTTCGGCTATGACGCCGAAACCACTCGCCTGGTTCACAAGTCAAGCTATAGCGAGGCCAACTGGGCAGCCCTCCTTCAAGAGGAGATGGCCGAAGGTCGACCCGTTGTATTCATGGCTGTTGACAACAGTGCTGGCGGTCACGCTTTCAATGTCGACGGTTACGATTCAAGCATCAACAAGTATCATATAAACTTTGGTTGGAGTGGTGACGGCAACAGCTGGTGCGCGATGAATGCGTTCTCCGATGGCGGAGGCTACACCTTCAACAGCGACCAGCAGATGGTGATTGGCATCCAGCCCGCTTCAGGTGAAATCAAAGCTACTCCCTCCGAAGTAAGTTTCAAGGGCTTTGCAGGTGAGACCTACACCCAAACTGTAAAAGTAAAGGCCCGCAACCTTGAGAGCAACATTGTTATTGAAAAGAGCGGAGACAACTGCTACTCTGTGAGTCACACCACCATTACCCCCGAAGAGGCCACCAATGGTGTCGACGTAGTGGTTACTTACGCTCCCACCCAGGCCGGTAACACCCAGGCAACACTCACCCTCTCGTGCGCCGACGAGGATGTTGAGAGCGTTACCGTGCCCATCACTGGCGAGGCCCTGCCCCGCGTTCCCACTTTGCTTGTCGAGCCCACGGCTCTTGACTTTAATGCAATACTGAACAAGACGCTCACACAAACCGTAAGTCTCACCGCAGCGTTCCTGACCCATAATGTCACCATCACGCTCAACGACGACCACGGCGTGTTCACCGTCTCCCCAACCAGTATTCCTCTCAGCAACACCGGTGCCAATACTCCTCTCAACATCCAGGTATCATTTAATTCGGCTAGCGAAGGCACATTCACTGGTTCAATCACCATTGAAAGCGAAGGCGCCGAGAGCAAGACTGTGAATCTCACGGCTACTGCACGCAAGGGTGGCAATGCTACCGACCCATACCTCAATATTGCCAGCTATGAGACAATCGACGAGGCCGGAGCCTCTGTGACCGGTATGAACACTATCTATAAATACACTGAATATGAAGATCAACAGTGTGCTTGGCTCACGGTTGCCAATTATGGTGCAATGAAAGCCGCTGCAACTCAGAACTGGACTTCTTGCGAATCGCTCACCGACTACTCCAACACATGGAATGCAACCGATATCTTCCCTGGCAATAGCGTTTACTTTAGCAACAACCAAGGTCGTTCAATTTATGGTAGCGCTACCCAGAAGTTCTATGTAACAAATTGCTCACAAGTCAAAGCCCTTGTCAAGGGTGGCAGTTACAGCAGTTCTTCATCGGCATCTTTAAAGATCTATGAGTGCACACTCAATGCCGACGGCAGCATCACGCCTTCAAATACAGCAATCGACAGTAAGCAAGGTTCGAATGGCGTCATAACTTCGAGTGCCCTTGACGAATCTAAGATTTACATGGTAGCTTTGACAGGTGGTGGTTCCTATCCCGACCTCCTGGAAATTGGTTTCCAGACTCCGCTCAGCAGCATCGACGCGCCCTTTGCAACAGCAGCCACCGAAGTCAATGCCAACGGCTTTACTGCAAACTGGACCGAATCTACCAACGCCGCTTCTTACACGCTGCGTGTCGCTCCCAAGCCTGCAGCAACATTGCTCATGACCGAGACATTCGCCAAGTGCACCGCCAACGGTGGACAAGACATTGGCTCATTGCTCAACAACTATCTTGACAACGCCGGTTGGACTGGCAACAAGGTCTACACCGCTGTGGGTGGTGTCCGTTTAGGCACTGGTAGCGCAACTGGCTACATCACCAGCCCGGCCCTCGACCTCACCGCCGACAACAAGATGAGTGTCAAGTTCAAGGCTCTGACCTTAAACACCGACACCAACTGTGACCTCAAGATTTCTTGCGGCGACGCAACCGAGACCATTACAGTGCCCGACAACAATGAAGCCGAATACACCGTGGTGCTCGACTGCACGCCAACCGACCAGAAAGTCAAGTTTGAAACTGCTGCCAAGAACAAGCGCGTGATCATCACCGAAGTTGAGTTCTACTCAGGCGATGTTACCAGACCAGCTCCCGCTAAGGGCTCCGACGAAATCATCATTTCGGGCCTCACCGACCTCAACTATAAAGTTACAGGACTGCTCCCAGGCGCCGTTTATGTGTACGATGTCAAAGCAGTGAACGGTGACGATCAGAGCAAGTGGTCTAACAAGATTGAGGTTACCACGCTGGCTGGCATGCCCGGCGACGCCAACAACGATGGCAAGGTGGATGTGAACGACGTCACAACCGTCATCAACTACATCCTCAAGAAGAACCCCGACCCGTTCAATCTCGACAATGCTAACGTAAACGGTGATGACGCTGTCGATGTGATGGACGTCACAGCAATCATCAACCTCATCCTCACTTCCAACTGATCCCGTCGCCTAAGAGCGCAACCATAGCACTAAAGCCATCGCCCATTCCCGGGTGATGGCTTTATTTACTATTAAAATTGGGTATCGACTATTTTTGTTATTAAAAATGTGGGATTCATTGATTATTCAGCGAAATCAAGCAATTTTCTCACCTTCCCTTCTTATTTCTAGAAAATTTCATTAAATTTGCACCCCTGAAACACAATTTGACATAAATCTAGTTTTAATCAATATCATTATGCTAAAAAAATTATCTTTATTCATTGTGGCTTTAGCGGCCACACTGCAAGTGTCGGCAGCCGATGTTAACTTGGCTACCGCACAAAATGCGGCACGGTCTTTCTTGACTAAGCAGGTGGCAAATGGCCGCCTCAATGCCGCTGCAACAAACAACCTCAAGCTCGTCAAGGCCGAGCCTTCGGTCTTTAATCCCAAAGCAGTAGATTATTACATCTTCAACACCGACAAATCCTATGTCGTTGTGGCTGGTGATGACGAAGCTCCCGAGATCCTCATGTATGGCGCATCAAGCAGTCTCGACTTAGACAATATTCCACCCGCCATGCAATGGTTGCTCAACAAGTACAAATACCAGATCGACGGTATCAAGGCTGGCACACTTCAAGCCACCTCAAACGCAAAGGCAACGACAGCGACAACTCCTATTGCTCCATTGGTAACAGCAACTTGGGACCAAACAGCACCTTACTACAACCACACTCCAACCAGTGGCAGCACACATACCTACACTGGCTGTCCCGCCACCTCGCTGAGCATGTGCTTCTACAAGTATAAATGGCCAACAACATATCCAGCCCTACCTAAGGTCTCTGTGAGTGGAGGTGTTACGGCCACTGCCCTGTCAGAAAAGGCTGCCGATTGGGACAATATCGTAGACCATTACGGCACATGGTATGATGATAATGGCAGCAGCCATTATGCATCCTACACTTCAGCTCAAGCCGATGCAGTGGCATGGTTAATGCGCTATGTGGGCCAAGCCTGCAATATGCAATATTCGACTAGCGGCAGTGGTGCCACCGACCCTGAAATCCTCGAAGCTTGCCACACAATGGGTTATACTGATGCCCAACTGCTCACACTTTACGATTTGGTATATCAAGGCTGGAGTTATACCAATGGAACTGCACACTACACCGACGCTCAATGGAACAACTACATGATGACCGAACTGCAGGCTGGACGCCCCATTGAGTATCTCGCCTGTGACATTACCAACGGAGACGTCGCTGGTCATGCATTCAACGTGTTTGGCTGCGACAGCAGCGGCAAGTACTACGTGAACTGGGGCTGGAGTGGAGACAGTAATGGCTACTGCACACTGCACAACTTCACCACATCTACCGGTGCAACAGGTCAGTCGGGGTCTTATGTGTTCAAATATGGCGAGGCCATGATTATCGGCATTGCTCCTCCCGCAGGAGCTCTTGGCCCCAGCATCACCGCCTCCGAGAGCGCACTCAACATGACGGCCAACGTGGGCCAGACCACCACTTCAACCTTCACCGTGACCGGCAACAGCCTCACCGGCAACCTTAACCTGAGCGTCAGTGGCACTGGCTTCAGCGTGAGCCCCACTACCATCAGCGCCAGCGAAGCAGCTGCAGGCAAGACCGTCACCGTCACCTATGCTCCCACAACGGCCGGCACTCACAACGGCACCATCACCCTCAGCAGCAGTGGCGCCGACAACGTCACCGTAGCACTGACTGGTACAGCAAAATATGCGCTCGACGCACCCACACTCAACGACGCCTCTAACGTGACCGAAACCGGCTTCACAGCTTCCTGGACACACGAGGCTCCCGTCAATGTAACCTACACCCTCTCGCTCATGCGCAACGGCAATAACGTCTCAGGATATCCCAAGACCGGCATCACCGGCAAGAGCGTGAACATCACGGGCCTCACCAGTGGTTCTACCTATCAGTTCAAGGTCAAGGCCGTGCCCGTCAACGCTTCTCAAGCCACCGAGAGTGCTTGGTCAACCACCAAGAACGTGAAGATCAGTGCATCTACTGCACCTGCCATCACCGCCACTCCCACGGCTCTCGCCTTTGGCAATGTGCAGGCTGGCCAAACTACCACCAAGACCTTCAACGTCACTGGTGCCAACCTCACTGGCAACATCACAGCCACGCTCAACGATCCCAACGGCGTCTATGCCATCGATGCAACCAGCATCACCACCACTCAGGGCACCGCTAGCAAGACCATCACCGTCACATTCGAGCCCAAGGCCAACACACAGTACGATGCCACCATCACGCTCAAATCGGCCAATGCTCCCGACGTTGTAGTCACCCTCTCCGGTAATGGCTACTTCCTGGCGCCCGAGATGCAGCCCGCCAACGAAACCTACATCAACATCAATCGTTTCCGCGCCGAATGGACCGACCAGACTCCTGCCGACAACGTCGCAAGCTACACCCTCGAGGTCAGCTACGTGGCTCCCGAACCCGAGGTTCAGCTGCTCAACTCGATTGCCGGTACCGACTTCACGGGTAGCGCTTCTGGCTATTACGACATCACACTGTCCGCTCCTTGGGGTGGAACCAATGTGCGTGGTGGCCTCAACAGCATCATCTACTTCAGAAACAATTATCAGGGTTCCGGCACTGCTGGCAACATCACCTACACCATCCCCGAGGGTTATGACAACAAGACCTTCACTATGAAGATCACCACTGCCAACACAAGCGATGGCGCAGGCAACCTCACCGTGGCAACTCCTCAAACCGCTGCGGTAGGTCACACTTTCAGCAAAAACGAAACTTTTGCTTGGCTCGTGACCGCATCTTCAGGTCAGAAGATCACCATCACCACTACCGACAACAACTATTCGCCCGACATCTCCAAGATCGAGGTCTACAGTGGCGATGCAACCGCTCTCACACTTAAAGCCAACGAGACTGGCGACGAGACTTATCGACTCGTTACAGGCATCACCAACAAGTACTACGATGTCACCAACCTCATCGACGAGGGCACTTACAACTACAAGGTGAAAGCCATCTACGCCAACGGCGCCGAGAGCGACTGGTCTAACCAGGAACAGGTCACACTCTTCCAGAACGCTCAAGGCATGCCTGGTGATGCCAATGATGACGGCAAGGTCGACGTTAACGACGTCACAACCGTCATCAACTACATCCTGAGCAAGAACCCAACACCGTTCAACTACAACAACGCCAATGTGAATAGTGACAGCACTGTCGACGTTATGGACGTCACTCTCATCATCAACATCATTCTCGGCACCAACTGATGTAGAGCATTCCAATTCAGGTCTTCCACACACAAGACCAGCATATTTTCACTCAAAGCCATCGCCCCACTCGGGCGGTGGCTTTCTGTTCACTCACCCCTCACGCATGAATATACACTCTACCATTTAACGCCAACAACAAACCGTCTATTCTTAAAAAAACACCATTTATAGTAAAAAATTCAATCAATTATTTGGCAAACACAATCAGATTTTGTATTTTTGTCAAAGTTTACGAGATTTTTATTATTTCTTATTTACTAATTTACTAACTTTTAATGCTTATGAAAATTAAATTTACAGTTCTGACACTCGCTGCAGCATTGGCAATTCCTGCCATGTCTGCCCATGTGTTTAAGTTCGACAACCCCAATGGTTGGACCCGCAACGGCAAAGGCGCTCCAACAGCGGTTGTTTCCCAGAGTGATGCTTGGGGTTCTAAGACCCTGAATACCAAGGCCGAAATTTTGACTTGGGACTTTGAAGATGAGGCTCAGTTCAACCAATTCACACTCATCGACAACGATGGTGACGGCTACAACTGGCAGTACTTCAATTATGAAGGTGCAACCGGCTCTCACATGACTCCTCACGAAGGCTATGGCAACATTTCTTCAGCAAGTTTCGTGAACAATGAAGAGGGTACTGGTGGCATGGCACTCAACCCCGACAACTGGATTATC
>JAEEVE010000142.1 GCA_016290765.1 Muribaculaceae bacterium | reverse complement strand
TAAGAAGGGTGTGGCTGACAGCCGTTTGAACACTCAGATTGACGACCGCAACCGTCCCGATGCAGACTTTGGTCCTAAGAGCGCTCCTCTGAGCCGCGCCGTCACCATCGTTCGCAACAAGTAAGAAGACGTTGGTCTAAGTTATCAAAACGAAAAGGTGTCCTCCTCATGGGGGACACTTTTTTGTGCTATTTTGCAAATAATCACTAACCAAATTTGCACGATAGGTGAGAACGCACTAATTTTGCAATAATTCTATGGTACGACAGAGCAATAGCGACAGACTGCTCGAGATGATACGTCTTAAGCAGGACATGACCATACGACAACAGCTAAGTCTGACGGCACAGTTAAGTTTGCCATCAATACTAGCACAGTTGTCGATGATTGTCATGTTCTTTATCGACGCGGCTATGGTAGGACACCTGGGTGCCAGAGAATCGGCTTCAATAGGTCTTGTTGAGACGACTACTTGGCTATTGGGTGGACTAGGCTCAGCGGTGTCTATGGGATTCTCGGTGCAGGTGGCACATGCTATTGGGGCGAATGATTTCGGTACTGCGCGAAGCATTCTTCGTCAATCTATCGTTTGCGCAGTTTTATGGAGCCTCACCCTCTCGCTGCTATGTGTAGCAGTGCATAAGCCTTTGCCAATTTGGCTAGGTGGTAGTCCAGATATAGTTGGCGATGCTTCAATCTACTTTTTGATTGTGGGGTGCAGTGGCATTTTCTTCCAGATGGAGGGGTTGGCAGGTTCGATGCTCAAGTGTGCCGGCAACATGAAGATACCCAGTGCGCTCAATATCGCCATGTGTGTCATGGATGTTGCCTTCAACTACCTGTTCATCTATGTATTGGATATGGGCGTGAAGGGTGCTGCCATCGGTACGGGTGTGGCTGTATTCATCACTGCTGTATTGATGCTGTACTTCCTTATGTGCCGTTCGCCCATCCTTGCCCTCAAGGGGAATCCAGGTTCCTTTACACCGCAGGCACATGTGGTGCGCAAGGCGTTCAAGATAGGTGCACCCATGGGTTTGCAACATTTGCTCACTGGCTCGGCTTATATCGTCATCACCATCATCGTGGCGCCACTGGGTGTTGTGGCCATCGCTGCAAATTCCTTTGCAGTTACCGTCGAGAGCTTGTGTTATATGCCTGGCTTTGGAATTGCCGAGGCGGCTACAACGTTGGTAGGGCAATGCTTGGGGGCAGGACAGCGGCGGCTCGCTCGATCGTTTGCCCACCTGTCGGTCAAGATGGGTATGCTCACCATGACGGTGATGGGATTGTTGATGTGGGTTTTTGCCACCGAATTGATGCAAGTCATGTCACCTGTGCAAGACATTGTCACACTTGGGGCACAGGTCTTGCGCATCGAAGCATGGGCTGAGCCGATGTTTGCAGCGGCTATTGTTTGCAATGGCATCTTTGTCGGGGCTGGTGACACTTTGCGGCCTGCCGCCATGAGCTTGGGCTCGATGTGGGGTGTGCGACTAACATTATCGGCGTTACTTGCTCCCATCTATGGACTGCAGGGTGTATGGATGGCAATGTGCATCGAGCTTTGCTTTCGTGGTGCCATTTTCCTATGGCGTCTCGCCACCAACAAATGGATGGACAGGTATTAGTGCTTCTAGTTAATTATGTCTATGTACTCCGAGACGCAGTCTCGGACAATAAAGCTTGACTTATGCAATTTGATTTTGACAAACTAATTGAGCGGCGGGGCACACATTGTGTAAAGTGGGATAAGCCCATGGCCGACGATGTGATTCCAATGTGGGTCGCTGATATGGATTTTGAGGTGGCACCAGCCATTACCGATGCATTGCGCAAGCGTGTCGAACATGGTGTGTTTGGTTATGTCGCTGTGCCCGACGAGTTTTTCCAAGCTACTACCGGCTGGTTTGACTGGCGCCACCAGTGGCACATCAATCATGACTGGATACAGTACACCATTGGGGTGGTACCAGCATTGGCGGTTATCGTTAGGGCGCTGACTTGTCCAGGTGATAAGGTAATGATTATGACTCCGGTCTACAACTGTTTTTTCTCGGCAGTACAGAACAATGATCGCCAGCTTGTTGAGTGTCCGCTCATCTATGAGGATGCAACTTATCGCATCGACTTTGATGAGATGGAGCGCAAAATGTGCAATGGCGAGGTCAAGTTGCTCATCTTGTGTAACCCGCATAACCCGGCATGTCGCGTGTGGACAGTCGACGAGCTCAAGCGCATTGGCGACATCTGTCGGCGCAATGGGGTAATGGTGCTGAGCGACGAGATACATTGCGAGTTTGTCTATCCAGGTCACCAGTACACACCCTTTGCTAGCATCGAAGGGCATCAAGAATTTACAGTCACGTGTGTTTCGCCCAGTAAGGCGTTCAACATTGCTGGACTGCAGACAGCCCTTATCGTTTGTGCTAATTCTGAGTGGCGAAATCGCATTGACCAAGTGCTTTGTGCAAGCGAGGTGAATATGCTCAACCCCTTTGGTGTCGAGGCACTTATTGCAGCTTACAACTATGGTGCTGCATGGATGGATGCGTTGAATGATTATATTTACGGGAACTATCAGCTTCTGCATGACACATTTGCAAGCCATCTGTCGCACCTTACAGTAACCCGTCTTGAGGGTACTTATCTTGCCTGGGTCGACTGCAGGGTGATGGGTATGACTAGCGAACAACTCACTCAACACCTGCTGGACAACGCCCGTGTCATGATTAATTCCGGGTCCATTTATGGCATGCCAGGCGAGGGATTCATCCGCATCAATCTTGCCACTCAACGTTCCCGCGTCACCGAAGCACTCAATCGCATGATTCCCGTCCTAAAGGGCTAAATAAACTGATAAAGACAAGTTCGGCTGGATTCATAATCCAGCCGAACTCCTTGTTATTTAACTTTCTTGGTGGTACGTTTGCGCTTGGGCTTCTCGGGGGCCTTCTCTTCAGGAACCTTTTCCTCGGGCGCAGGGTCGGCAGCTGGTGCCTCAACCAGGTCACCCGTCAGGTCCTTGTCCAGGTTGTTGCGCATCATCTCCACCTCGCGTTTAAGTTTCTCAATCTCATTCTCCTGATTACGGATAGTGAGCAGCAGTGAGTTAAGCTCCTCGTTATCAATGTCGCTAGGGTACTGTTGCTCCACACGAATCATGAAGTCGCTTAGCACGTTCATGTAGTTGGTAAAGGCGGTGTAGGGCGAATCGTAGGGGCTGTATAGCGAGTGGATGGTACCGTCACTGTTGTGCTTGGTGCTCATGTAGAAGAAGTGGTCGCTCGCTTGCAAGTAGTTCCAGTCTTGCTTGATGCGGCGATCCTGGCACAGACGCACACGCTCGCCTATCGAGTAGAGTTTCTCTACGGCTTCCTGTTGCAGTGTGTTACCTAGCCAGGCGCTGGCATCGCGCTCCTCATCGGCCCATGAGATGGGATGCATTACCGTCATCTCACCTACGGGTTTCAGTTTGGCAATCACTTCACTAGGTGTCCAGAACTGGATGTCATGGTCGGCGGCAAAGCGGGGTAGGGCACGCATGAAGTCGAAGATGCCGGTCTCGCGGGCTTGCATTTCACCGAAGGTCTCATAGTTCATAAACAGGTTGATCAATTGTTCCTCTTGCGGCAGACTGGCAATCCATCCTAGGTATTTCTCTGCCGTCAATGGGTAGGCAGCCCAGCCACTGTCACCAAAGCGGAAACTGATATCATCGCTCAATTTGCTGTTTTTGAGTAGCAATTTCAACTTCGGGGCAGTTGCGGCTTTATAGACATAGTTTGGCGATTTCCAACCCAGAATGTGCTTGGCGCCCTCAGTAATGGCACCCTTGAAGCCCATCGACTGAATCATTGAGGCGATGTCATCGTCATAAATCAGCTCGGTGTTGCGGAACACCTTGGGATGCTGGCCAAACAGTTGGTAAATCTTCTCGTCGTGAGCCTTCACTTGGGCGACAAACTCCTCGGGGTCTTGCAACGAGGCCAGCGAGTGGGCATAGGTCTCGCTCAGGAACTCAACGCAGCCTGTGGCGGCAAGTTCCTTCATCGAGTCAATGAATTCGGGCACATATTGTTCGAGCTGCTCAAGTGCAGTGCCACTAATTGAGAAGGCAACCTTGAATTTCTTCTTGTTCTCCTTGATCATGTCCAGCAACATCTCGTTGGCAGGCAAGTAGGAACGATGGGCTATGCGCGTGATGATGTCATCATTTGCAAAGTCGTCGTAGTAGTAGTGGTCGTTACCGATGTCAAAGAACCGGTAGTTCTTCAGCCGGAAGGGCTGATGTATCTGGAAGTAAAAACAAATCGCTTTCATTTTGATATAAATTGAGAATTAACAATTACGGGTATAGAAGAGAGCTACATCAGCGAACGATATATATTGATTACCTTCGCTCCAGCCTTGTCCCATGTAATCTGGTTCACCTCGGCTAGGCCATGTTCACGCAGCTGTCGATACATGCCAGGATACTCCAGGATGGAGTAGATGGCATCGGCAATGGCGTTGGTATCCCAGTAGTCCACCTTAATGACATTGTCCAGAATCTCGGCGCAGCCACTCTGCTTCGAGATAATTGAGGGCACGCCCATCTGCATTGCCTCCAACGGGGAGATGCCGAAAGGCTCGCTTACCGAGGGCATGATATATACGTCGCTGGCTTTGAGCATTTCATACACCTGCTTGCCGCGTAAGAACCCGGCAAAGTGGAAACGGTCGGCAATGTTGCGGCGTGCGGCCAGGCGAATCATCTTCTCCATCATGTCACCGCCACCGGCCATCACAAACTGCACATTGTGTACCTTGCGCAATACCTGCACGGCGGCTTCGACAAAGTATTCCGGTCCTTTCTGCATGGTGATACGGCCCAGGAAGGTGACTATCTTGTCGTGTTTAGGCGGAACCTCGACGTTGAGCAGCTCATCGCTCAATGGCTCAACGGCATTGTGCACTGTGGTTACCTTGTCGGGGCTAATGCCATACTTCTCGATTACTGTGCGTCGCGTCAAGTTGCTCACCGTGATGATGTGGTCGGCATGGTTCATACCATCCTTCTCGATGCTGAACACGGTGGGGTTGACATTGCCGCGGCTGCGGTCAAAGTCGGTGGCATGCACATGGATGACAAACGGCTTGCCCGACACCTGCTTGGCGTGGATGCCGGCAGGGTAGGTGAGCCAGTCATGCGAGTGGATGACATCGAAGTCCAGCGTGCGAGCAATCACACCGGCTACAATACTGTAGTTGTTGATTTCTTCGAGCAGGTTCTCGGGATAGCGACCCGAGAACTCAATGCAGCCCAAGTCGTTCGTGCCTATGTGGTTGAAGTCGGCATAGATGTGGTCACGCAGCGAGTAGTATAGCTGCGGGTCCATCACATGACCGATGCGGCCCTCAACATGCTCGCGGTTCACGTCGCGCCACACGACGGGTGTGCAGTTGGCGCCAATGATGCGAGCAAAGTCCTTAGGCTCGTCGCCCCAGGGCTTCGGAATCACAAAAGTGATGTCCATGTCGCCACACGCGGCCATACCTTTGGTCAAGCCAAAGCTGGCTGTTCCAAGTCCTCCCAGGATGTGGGGTGGAAATTCCCACCCAAACATTAATGCTTTCATATTGTGGTGGGTATTTGTTAATAATCTACTAATTTCAAGTTCTTAAAGATGCGCACGATGCGAACCACGCCCGCGATATTGGCAGCATAGCTCACGGCACCGCGACCAATGAATGGCGGGTTGCCGTCATACAGCTCGCTCAGCGTGCTCAAGCATCCTTCCTTCATGTCATCCTCAAAGCCGATGAGCATGCGCTCGATAAACGACAAGCCGTTCAGGCCAAATACCTTTATATAGGTGTTGGTATAGAAACCGATCAGCCACGGACGAGCAGGGCCGTTGTGATAAGCCTTATGGCGTTCCTCGGGATTGCCCAGGTACCACGGCTGATAGCCATAGCTGTTGGGGCTGAGCGTGCGCAGACCTTTGGGGGTGAGCAACTCGCGGGTAGCGACATCCAGTATGCTCTTGCGCTGACGGCGATCGAGCGGCGAATAGTCCAGGCCTGCGGCGATAATCATGTTGGGGCGAACACTCAGGTCGGTATAGCTGCCCGACACATAGTCGTATAGGTAGCCGTAGCCATTGAGGAAGGTTTCGATAAACGACACCTTCACCTGATCGGCAATCGCGCGCCAGCGTTTCACGTTGGCTTGCGACTCTTCCGATTCGTCCTCCTCAAATATCTCGCTCGCGCACATCAGTGCGTTGTACCACAGGCCGTTGGTCTCGACCAGGTAGCCCGTGCGCGGTACAAACGGTGTGCCGTCATACTTGGTGGAGTTCATCCACGACATGGGCGTGCGCGTGCCGTCAACGGTGAGCAGACCGTTGGTGTCAACCTTGACATTGGGGTGCTTGCCGTCAATGATGAAGTTGAGCAACTCGCTGATCAGGTCACCATAGCGCTCACGGCAGATGGCGTTCGACTGGTCGTGGCTGTAGCGCTGCAGGCCCCAAATGATCCATAGTGGCACATCGGGCTGGTCAATATCCTTTAGGTGCTTGTCCTGCTTGCCCTCATGCATCCAGTCGAGCATCACACGGCGGCTGGTGTCCATGATGGCCTCATAGTCCTGACGGTGATGAATCGACAGGGTACAGCCGGGCAGCGCCACAAACTGGTCGCGGGCGCGAACCTGGAACCAGGGGTAGCCAGGCAGCAGGTAGTGACCGTCCTCATTGGTCAAGTAGAATTGCTTGGCGCTGTTCTTCAGGCAGTTGTAGAAGCTGTTGCGCGGCGTGCGCGGGTTCATCTCGGCTTCAAACATCTTGGTCAGGTTGCGGGTATTTACCTCGTCGATGCCTGCCGAGAAAATCAGGCTCTCACCCTTCTTGATGTCAATCTCAAAGTAGCCAGGCACATACAGGTCCTCGCTGTAGGGGATGCCGCGCTCCTGGTCTTTTTGATACTCTATGTTCTTATACCAGTGAGGGTCAAACACAAACTGCGGCTTGTGGTTCATCTGCATGTATAGCTTGGGATAGCCGGGATACATGCAGGTGGCGATGCCGTTTGACACTTCCTCATAGTCACGGCTGGCCACACTGTTCTCGACGCACAAGTCGTTGGCGTTGCGGAACGCCAGGAACGGACGGAACTGCAGCGTCGTCCTCGAGTGGGCCTCGACCAGCGTGTAGCGGATGAGGATGCGGTTCTCACCGGTGACAAAGATTTTCTCTTTCTTCAGGATAACGCCGCCCACGCGGTAGGTGGTTGTGGGCAGCTGCTCGCACGCATACTCGCGGATATACTTGTGACCGTTGGGGCTATAGCAGTTGCCCTTGTAGCGATGGATGCCCAGGTTGAACGGGGCACCATGCTGGATCACCGTCTCGTCGAGCGACGAGAGTAGCACATGGCTCTCGTCGTCCAGCTCAGGAATGGGTATCACTAGCAGCCCATGGTGCTTGCGCGTGTTGCAGCCCACGATGGTCGTGCAGTGGTAAGCCCCCGACTGGTTCGTGCGAAGGATCTCTTTGGACAACGATTGGTCCAAATTGATCATTAGGTTTTTGTCGAACTTTAAATAACT
>JAEEVE010000141.1 GCA_016290765.1 Muribaculaceae bacterium | reverse complement strand
ACTGTTAAACAAGGAACTTGCCAAACTTACCGGGGAGCGTGTGTTGAACCCTTGAATAGAATGTTGCCTATCAATATTTTGTTGGGATTTGCATGGCATCGAGGGTAAAGTCCAAATAGAAACGCAACGTTTTGTCCTCTCGGCGAAGCCCAAAACATGAAAAACACCGAGGGGAGCGCCAAGCGGCAAGGGGGCGAGTAGCCCCCGACGAGCGTCATCGGCAGATGCAACACAAAAAAATCAAAAAGGGAGACCGAAGTCTCCCAACAATTAATTAATTTTGTGTTGCTATGTACAATCAACTAATTGCGCCACAAAGGTACGAAATTTATTTGGGACTCAAGCGAGGTTGGTCATTTTCTCGTATTTCCCGTGAGATTGGTGTTTCAAAGAGCACCGTCAGCCGCGAGGTGTCCCGCAACAAGAAGTCTGACGGGGAATATGTCTGGACGATAGCGCAGTCCAAGAGCGAGTCGCGCCGGCACATGCTTTCGGGCAACCACCGCAAGGACGCGCTGCTGTGGCTTCGGGTCGACCAGCTGATCACCGAGGAACAGTGGTCCCCAGGGCAGATAGCGGGCTATATGCGCCAGCATGGCATGCCGGTCTGCAAGCAGGCGATCTACAACCACGTGCACGCCGACCCGACGGGCGTGCTGGTACAAAACATGCGCCACAAGCTCAAGTACAGGCACAGACAGAAGCGACTGCGTCCCACCAAGGCCACGAACATCCCCAACCGCACGAGCATCCACGAGCGCCCCAAGGAAGTTGATGGCAAGCGCCGTGGTGACTGGCAGATGGATCTGATTGTGGACTCTTTCGGGCATGCCATATTGACCTTGACCGAAACGGCCACAAACATGCTCATGATGGAGAAACTCAGATACGGCAAGCGGGCAAAACCGCTCGCGAAAGTGGTCAGCAGGCTGCTCTTCCCGTACAGGGGAGAGGGAGTCAAGACCATCACCACAGACAACGGAAGCGAGTTCGCCGCACACGGGGACATCACAAAGGCCATCGGGGCGAAGGTCTATTTCGCTGACAGCTACTGCTCGTGGCAGAAGGGAGCCATTGAGAACATGAACAAACTCATCAGGCAATACATACCAAAAACGGCAAACTTCAAAGACTTCTCTGACAAGAAAATCATGGAGATTCAAAAGAAAATCAATCGCAGACCAAGAGAAAAACTCAACTTCTCAACACCAAAACATGAGTTTTTCAAATTTTTCAACTAATTTTGCCAGGTGTTGCATTTGTTGTTGGACTCTACGTGGGGGGACAAAATGAGGCCTGCGGGAATAAAATTCACAATAGTCAATTCTCAGTTCTTAATTTCTTTGTAACTTTGCACCCGTTTTACAGATGCTAATATGAATTGGTTGTCAGAATTGGTTTTGGGGAGTGGCGTGGCGCATGCCATCTTCATCTATGCACTCGTGATTGCACTGGGTGTGGTGCTGGGTAAGCAGAAGATTTTCGGTGTTTCGCTGGGGGCGACATTTGTCTTGTTTATGGGCATCCTAGCAGGACACCTGGGACTGACTGTTGATCCCAACATCATCAAATTCATCCAAGAGTTTGGGCTCATCTTGTTCATCTTCTCAATTGGACTCCAGGTGGGACCAGGCTTCTTCTCCTCGTTCAAGGAGGGTGGGGTAGTTCTCAATGGCTTGGCTGTGCTCATTATCATCCTGAACATTGCCGTGGCAATGGCTATTTATTATGGTGTGGGCGATGTGCGAATCACCGATCTGGTGGGCATCTTATCGGGTGCGGTGACCAACACACCTGGGCTGGGTGCCGCACAGCAGACACTTATCGAGACCCATGGCGCCGATGCAACGAGCCTCAACGAGGCGATGTCGATGGGCTACGCCGCAGCCTATCCACTGGGTGTCGTGGGCATTATCTTGTCGATGATTGTGGTCAAGGCGGTGTTCAAGATCAACTCCGACAGCGAGTCAAAGCAAATCGAAGACGAGGCTACACAGTCGCAGTTGGCGCCACACATTCTCACCTATCGCGTGACAAACAAGCTCATCTTTGGACGTGACCTGCGACGGTTGCACGCTATCATCGATCACAACTTTGTCGTTTCGCGCATGAAGCGTGCCAGTGATGCGCAGGTGATCATTCCCAAGAGCGACACAACTGTCAACGAGGACGACCTGCTACTGATTGTGCTCAGCGCACAGGACGAGGAGGTGTTCGATGCTATCATTGGCGAGCGCGTCGATATGGACTGGGAGCACGAGCCGGCACAGCTTGTGTCGCGCCGCATCTTGGTTACCAATAGCGAGATGTCTGGACGCAAACTGGGGTCGCTGCGATTGCGCATGGGATTTAAGCTCAACGCTACCCGTGTCAACCGCGCGGGCGTTGACCTGCTGGCAAGCCCCAACCTGAGTCTGCAGGTGGGCGACCGCATTACTGTGGTGGGCAACCTGGAGGACATCAACCGTCTGGCCGAGAAGTTGGGCAACTCAATGAAACGACTGGATCAGCCCAATATGTTTACCATGTTCATCGGCATTGTCATGGGTATTCTGGTGGGATCTATCCCTCTGATGATGCCAGGCATGACCGTGCCCATGAAGTTGGGTCTGGCGGGCGGACCGCTCATTGTGGCAATTCTGCTGGGGCGCTATGGATACAAGATGAAGTTGGTGACCTACACCAGTTCGAGCGCCAACTTGCTGCTGCGCGAGCTGGGCATATGCCTGTTCCTGGCTTCGGTGGGTATCGCGGCTGGTGGCAATTTCGCCGAGACAGTGTTCAATGCCCAGGGTTTGCGCTGGGTGTTGTACGGCTTCTTGATCACTATTATCCCGCTGCTCATTGTCACGATCCTCGCTCGAGGCAAGTTCCACATCAACTACTGCACGCTTATGGGTCTCGTGGCTGGTTCCACAACCGACCCGCCTGCTCTGGCTTATGCCAACAAGACTGCTGGCAACGATGCCCCTGCGGTGGCTTACAGTACGGTTTACCCCTTGACCATGTTCTTGCGAGTCATTACTGCTCAGCTCATCATTATGATATTGGCATAAACTGCCAAAATGGCGTTAAATATGCCACTTTGTCATCAAATGTAGACAAAGTGGCATATTTTGTTACCCTTAATACCTTGGCACGAGGTTTGCCATTCTAATTGTGGACGCGGCAAGGAAGCCCGCCCATAACAATGAATGTTAAACAACTTATTAAAATAGGAGGATTTAATTATGTATCTTACTAGCAGAAATCAGAACTGGTTGCCCGAGGTCTTTAACACCTTGTTTGACACCGACATGTTCCCCATGATGAGAAACACCACTTCACCCGCCATCAATGTCATTGAGAAGGACACAGAGTATGACGTCGAACTTGCCGCTCCAGGTATGACGCGTGACGATTTCACCGTAACCCTCGACGAGGATGAGAACCTGGTTGTCGATCTGGAGAAGAAATGCGAGACCCATGAGGGAGACGACAAGGCTTGCGAAGAGAAGAAGTGCGAGACCCATGAGGGAGACGACAAGGCTTGCGAAGAGAAGAAGTGCGAGGGACGCTATCTGCGCCGCGAGTTCAGCTACACCAAGTTCCATCAGACCTTGCTGTTGCCCGACGACGTAGACCGCGAGAAAATCTCGGCTACTTGCGAGCACGGAGTGCTCAAGGTGGTACTGCCCAAGTTCACACCGCAAGAGCTCAAGAAAGAGGCCAAGGTCATCGAGATTAAGTAATTTTTTAGGGTAAAACTCACGAAAACCCCAACATTTGGGGAGAAAAAAGTGCCCAAATCGCCAATTTCGGCGATTGTGGGCACTTTTTCGCGGCAGTAATTTTGCAACGTGATTCTAAACGAGATTCTTAAGTCAAGTTTCTCTTGCATTACATCTGAATTAGTTATTAGTTGAAATAGTTTTTTACGTAGCCACTTCTAATACAATAGTAAGTTAAACGGACGAATTTGCCGCACGATGCGATATCGCGCGGCCTTTTCTTTGTCTTGATGCCAAAAAGCCAATTGCGCAAAAGCAGGGAAATGAATCTTTCTGCTTTCGCGCAATTCGCAGTCAAATGAATGCTTCGCGTAATTCGCGGTTATTTGGTCAGCTCGAAGCCCACACGAGCTCCGTCGCTGCTCTTGGCCAGCTGCTTCACGGCCTCGACGGCGGTGGCGTTGTCCACCTTGCCCACCTTCTGAAGCATCGTAGCCATCTGGTTGGCGTCAAACATCAGAGCAATGCCGTTGGTGGTCTTCATCACGTTGCCCTTCAAGGTCTGGGCAGCGCTCTTCAGAGCGATTTCACCGTTGTTCTGGTTGAATGTGTATGTGCCGTTGAACGGGATGCCGTGTACCTGTGCGGCAAATGTGTTGTCAGCACCAAACTTGAACGTGGTGTTCTTCTTAGTGATACCAGCGGCCTGGAACTTCGGGGCTAGCTGATTGATCAGGTTGTTGGCGGCTTCTACACCACCAGCCTTATTCAGCGTCTGCTGGTTGGTGAATGCTGCACTGGCGCCGTTGTAAGCCCAGTTGCCGGCCAGACTCGATGCGTCAAGACCATAGCCACCCAGCAACACGTTGCCCAGGATGCTGCCCAGCACGTTGCCCAGGATGTTGCCTGTGCCACCACCGTAGCCACCCATATTGCCATAACCAGTATTGCCATAGCCACTGTTACCATAACCCATGCCACAGCTTGTTGCCAACAAGGCAATAGCCGTCAAAACTGCAAAAATGCTTTTCTTCATTGTAGTAAATATTTAATGGTTCGTAATATTCTGAACGACAAAGGTACAAAAAAGATTTGACTTATGCAACTTTTTTCCGAAAAAATGTACTCTTGGCACATCTTTTGCTAAAAGATGATTGCTAATTCACTATAATTATCAATAAAATGGCAAATCAGAAAATCATCGACTTTGACGCCTACAGGGCCTACTTCAACGACTCAGACTTGTGGAACAAGATCAAGAATGTTGCCAAGAAAGCGGGCATCAAGGTGGTCTATGCAGCACTGGTGCTCTATTATCTGGCTCGAGAAGGCGATATACCCTTGAAGGAAAAGGTCATGATCTATGGCGCACTGGGATACTTTATCCTGCCCATCGATATGATCCCTGACTCGCTGCTGGTGTTGGGATTTACCGACGATTTTGCTGCGCTGGGCTATGCACTTTACATGGCGAGCAAGTATGTCACGCCCGACATCGAGGCTAAGGCCGAGGCCAAGCTCAGAGAGTGGTTCGGCGACTTCGACCGCACCGAGATTGCCGGGCTTCTGCCCGCCGCTTGTCCCAGCTCTGAGTGACACGCCCACAGGCTTTCTGTTATCGACAAATCACGCGAATCAACCGCGAATCAACAATATGTTCGTTTCGGGTTGTTTCGCGTGATTCACATTTTTGTTAATAACTTTTTGTTACTTTTTTGCGTGATAACTCGGTGACTTTTCCTAACTTTGTAGTCTAATTTTTTCAATCACGCAAGATATGAACCGTATTGGCAAACTATATTTTCGTTATGGCACCATGGGGTCGGCTAAGACCGCATTGCTGCTCACTCAGGCTTATAACTTCGAGGAACGAGGCATGCGATACCTCTGCATGAAACCCATTATCGACGACCGAGAGAAGGACAACGTCATTCGTTCGCGCATCGGCATCGAGCGAAAGTGCGAGTGGATCTATCCCGACACCGATCTATACGCCACCATCAAGCGATTCTGCGACGAGAACAAGGTCATTTTTGACTGGATTCTCGTCGATGAGTCGCAGTTCCTCCTGGAGCAACAGGTCGACCAGTTGGCACGTGTCGTCGACGAGTTTGGCACCAATGTCGTGTGCTACGGCTTGCGCACCGACTTCCAGAGCCGTCTGTTCGAGGGAAGCCGCCGACTCTTCGAGCTAGCAGACTCGATCGACGAGGTAAAGTCGACATGTTCCTGTGGCCGAAAGACCATCATCAATGCCCGCATCGACGCTCAGGGAAACATTGTCACCGACGGTGCTCAGGTTGAGATTGGCGGTGACGACAAGTATGTCGCCCTGTGCCGCAGCTGCTGGCGCAACCGCCGCATCGAGAGCGCCAACCGCAATGCCATCAATTTCGATGCTGGCCTCTCATTATTCTAGTTCTGAAGATGTTATTACTAACTAAATATTTGTTTATGAAGAATAAGTTTACATGTTTTATGAGCTGTCTGCTTATGATGCTTGTGGGCATGCAAGCCCAGGCAGATGAGACACTCGACTATCAGCTCGTCTACGGCCTCAACGAGGAAGGAGCCGAGTGGCGCAGCGTTCCCTTTGTTGCAGGTGAGGGACAGTATCAAGATAGGCTGGTGGCCCAGAATGTGGAGTTTGTGGCCAACACCGAGTTTAAGGTCAATTGCGGGGATACATGGTTTGGTGGCAGGACTCCCGATCCTTACTATCTCATTCACAGCGAGTGGTGCACCAACATCCCTTTGGCGAGCGATGGCAACAACTTTCACATCAACGAGGCCGGCACCTATACCATCGTGCTGAGTCCATCTACAGATGTCATCTTCATGGATGTGATCGGATTCAATACACCGCAGCCCGAAACTGGCTATGTGCTGCACTATGGCAAGCAGGAGAATGAATGGCAGGACAAGGCATTTGTCGCTGGCGAGGGTGAGTATGAGGGCAAACTCGTCGCAGCCGACGTGGTCTTCCAACCCTACACTGAGTTTGGTGTCATGTGCGGTGATGTGTGGTATGGCGGTATGACCAGCAGTAGTGAGTCACAATACTGGATTCATGCCACCTGGTGCACCGACATCCCGCTGTATGCAGGCGAGGGCGTCAAGAACTTCATCATCTACGAGGGAGGAATCTACACGTTCATCCTCACTGACGATGACGAGAACAAAACACTCACTGTCAGTGGATTCAATGGGCGAGGTGATTTGAACGGCGACGGGGTGGTAGACATTGCTGATGTCAATGCCCTTATCAACATGATGCTAGGCAAGGTGTTGGTGAATCCGGCCGCTGACCTCACCAATGACAGTCGAGTCGACATCTCCGATGTCAACTATGTCATCAACATCATGCTCGGCAATATGTAAACATACACTCATCTAAAAAGGGGACGCCAACCAGCGCCCCCTTTTTTAGTGGTTTTGGTAGTTAGGTTACTTTTTGACAAACAGTCCCAGCACCCAGTTGACGAGTGCCATCACGATGCTGAAGGCCAGTGCCCACAAGAAACCGTCCACCTTGAAGTGGTCGCTCACGCACCAGGCGCACAGCATCACCATCGCTGCGTTGATCACCAGGGTGAACAGGCCCAGCGTCAGGATGTTGACCGGAAGCGAGAGCAATTTCACCACAGGACGGATAAACGTGTTAATTAGTCCCAATACTAGAGCCACCAGTGCGGCGGCCCACCATGGCTCAACGGTTACGCCGTCGAGCGTCCACGCGGTGATGAACACCGCCACTGCCGAAATGATAAATCTTGCTATCATAGTTTTCAGTTTTCAGTTTTCCGAGTTCAGAGAATTTCTAGTCGTATGAGAATTCCAAGTTTTAGAACGCAAAATTACTATTTTTCGCTTATTGCCTTGCTACATTTCTCAAAAAACTAGTAATTTTG
>JAEEVE010000140.1 GCA_016290765.1 Muribaculaceae bacterium | reverse complement strand
GCAACCACGATGGGGGCGCCCTTCAGATTGTGCTTGGCGGCTTCCACATGGTGGTCGAGCACCTTCACCACGTAAGCCTCCGCGGAGACGTACTTGTCCACATCGGGATAGACGACCTCGCCACGAGCCTTGCCGTCGTAGAGCGCCTTCTGCATCACACCACTGCGAACGGTAGCCATCTGAGGACGATGCTCGGGGTTGACAATGGTGGCGACTATGTTGCCGCCAAATGCGGGACGAATCTGGTAAAGCAAGTTCTCATAGTGAGCGCCAGTCTTGGGGTCATCAAATTCGCCAATCTCGAGCTGAGTGCAGTCGGCGGTCAAGCCGCTGGTCAGTGAGGATGACACACGGGGACCTAGGTCACGGCCAATCACGGTGGCACCCATCAGGCAAATCTGAGGTTGCTCCTGCTTGAACAGGTTGACCATCAGGTCGGTGTGTGGTGCCGAGGTGTAGGGGAACAGTCCTTCACCATCAAACACAAACAACTTGTCCACACCGTAAGGCAGAATTTGTTCCTCGACCTTGCCTTTGATGCCACTGCCAGCGACCACGGCATGCAATTCCACGCCAAGCTCACTAGCAAGCTTACGACCCTTGGTCAGCAACTCCTGTGAAACCTCGGCAACGGTAGTTCCTTCTATTTCGCAATATACAAATACAGGTGCGGCCATATTATCCAATGATTTTTTCGTCCAACAATTCCTTGATTACACTCTCAACATCGGCGTCGCTGGCGGTGAGTGTCTTGCTCTCCTTAGCCTGAAACACGATGTTTTGCACGGTCTTCACCTTTGTCGGCGAGCCACTCAAGCCACACTGTTCGGGGTCACCATCCACATCGGCGACGCTCCATTGGTTCAGTGTCAGGTAAGGGCGCTCGTCATACAGCGCTTTCCACGGCTCGTCGCCAGTACGCTCCATCGGGCAAGTGGCACGCTTGTATTGCATTACCAACTTGGCGTTAGCAGGACGGCAAGGGGCGGCACTGCCATTCACCGTGATGACCACGGGAAGCGGGGCTTCAACAGTTTCGACACCACCATCGATATGGCGACGGATTGTGGCTTTCCCATTCTCGACCTTGATGATTTCCTCGGCATAGGTCACCTGGTTCAGCCCTAACTTTTGTGCTACCTGCGGACCCACTTGTGCCGTATCACCGTCAATGGCCTGACGGCCGCCAATGACGATATCAACAGGACCTATTTTCTTAATGCCCATTGCCAGTGCATAGCTGGTGGCGAGCGTGTCGGCTCCGGCAAACAAGCGGTCGGTCAACAACCAACCCGTGTCGGCGCCACGGTATAAGCCTTGGCGGATGATTTCTCCGGCACGCGGAGGACCCATCGTCAGGATACCAACGGTGCTGCCTGGATGCTGCTCCTTCAGCCGAAGGGCCTGCTCAAGAGCGTTTAAGTCTTCGGGGTTAAAGATGGCGGGAAGGGCGGCGCGGTTGATGGTGCCGTCCTCCTTCATTGCGTCCTTACCCACGTTGCGGGTGTCTGGCACTTGCTTGGCCAAAACAACGATTTTTAAACTCATGTCAGTTCTTATTTAGTTTATTTTTTGTTCACAGAAAGTTTTCAAACTGCAAAAGTACTTAAAATTGGGAACAGGGCAAACTCTTTTGGGTTCATTAAACCTTTTTAATAATGTGCACATTCTGATATGAACCAATAACGTAACCAGCAGGGTGCTCCACATATGTGGCATCCCGCTGGTTGCATTTATTGCATCAAAGCCTGCAATAAGTCAGAGTAGTGCGAGTTTTTGGCTCCTATGGCTAGTTCTCCAAGTTCTGGTAGAACTCGGCGCGGCCATGGCGTAGCATGTTGATGGCGCGCGGGACGATGTCCTTCATCTCGGGAGTCGTGTCGGCAAGAATTTCGAATGCTGCCCACACCGAGCGCTCGTGCACAATGTAAAGTTTGATGACCTTCATGTCAAAGTTCGTCTTGTCGATGGCCTCCAGCACATCATACTTGTTGTCCTCGTTCACATCATAGATGGCGGGGAGCATCAGACGAAAGTATTGGTCATCGTTCTCATCGGGAAAGAACGAGTAGGTCAGGCCCTCGCTCTTGAAAGTAATCTCGCCGTCGTTTGGATCAACCTGGGGACGGTAGCCCTCTTCTTGTAGGAAGTCTAGCAATAACTCATTCAGTTTCATAATCTATAATTTTATCAATTTCTATTAACTATTAACTCTCAACTCTCAACTAGTCCTAAACCCCACCTTCGGCATTGAGTTGCGGCGCTCGTTGCCTTCCATCTTATCGCGGATGCGGTCATACTCCTTCAGCGCATCTCCCTTCACGCTGGGCTTGATACCGCCGATGGTTGTCTCCATCAACTCCTGCGTGATGTTCGACCCATTGAACGCAGCAATCATCGCAGCCTCGTTCACTACATAGGTGATGTCGCTCGCCACATAGCCATCGCTCAATGTCGCCAGCTTCTCGTAGTCAAGCTCGTCGCACGGGCGGCCTTTGAGGTGAATCTTCAGCATCTCGCGACGTGCAACCTGGTCGGGGAGGGGAACATACACCATCTTGTCGATGCGGCCTGTACGCAACACAGCCGGGTCAATCTTGTCCGGGCGGTTGCTTGTCGCGATAACAAAGATACCGCGCTCTGAACAGTTGTTCAGCTGCGTCAGGAACTCGTTTACCTCGCCACTGTGGTGGTTGCCAATGTCGTCGCTGCGGTTGGGCACAAACGCGTCAAACTCGTCGAAACAGAGCACTGTCGGGGCATTCTTCTCGGCCTTCTTGAACAGTTCGGCTATCTTGCCCTGCGTGCCATGGATATACACCGAACCCAGGTCACTGGCTTTCACCAGCATGAAGTTGAAGCCAGTCTCTTCGGCAAATTTTTCGGCAAAGAAGCTCTTGCCGCAGCCCGGAGGGCCATAGAGCAACATGCCGTTGGGCGGTGTAAGGCGGTACTTCTGAGCCAACTCCTTGTCGCGCAGGATGAAAATTACACGTTTGTTCAGCATGTCCTTCATGTCGTCCATGCCAGCGATGTCGTCAAAGCCGTTGCCTTTGCCCTTCTGCACCTCGATGTCGACAGAGGTCTCACGGGTCTGGGCATCTTCCTCATCGTCGCGGTCGCGGCTCGACCTGGCACTGCGGCTCCCCTTGCTGGGCTGGGCGGGCTCCACGTCAGTCGGGTCATCCAGGTCGTGCAGCAATTGACTGGCGGTCTTGTAGCGGTCCTCGGCATTTGACGATAGGCCACGGCTCACAATGCCGCGCATCTCTTTGGGAATACCTTCAAGGTTTAATTCCTCCTTGCGCAACTTCTTCACCTCACGGATGGCATCTCGACGTGTCAGTGCCGAGTCAACAGGCCACGGACTGTGTCCAACTAGCATCGCATACAGCACCGCCACCACCGAAAACAGGTCGCTCGAGTCGTCATACATTCCTGCAAATGTAGAGTTTGCGCAGTATTGTACCTCAAGGTCGGCAGTGTCAAAATCAGGCACACCGCTCGTTGTGCGCGACACGTGTCCCATGTCGATCAGCTCGGGTTCACCGTCGGTCTTTGCGCTAAGCATAATATTGCGTGGCGTGATGTCGTTGTGCAGTAAGTCTTTTTCATGCATGTATTTCACAGCATGAAGCACGCCTGTGATGATGCGTTTTGCCTCGTCGATGGGCAATGCGCCCTCTCGCTCAATCTTCTCAACCAGCAACTCCCCGCTGAAGTAAACTGTCACCATATAGTGACACACACCTTCGGGAATCATCAACGTGCCGCTGGTGATGTACGAGATGATATTCTGATGCATCAGTTGTTTGCAGTGCTCAATCTCTTTGACATGGCCGGCCTTGGTCATCAACTTTTCAGGCATGTTCTTGATGATAAATAGCTTCAGGAAGAACGGATGACCGTCGGCATCAGCAACGCGGTAGGTCTCGCAGTATGCATTCGCCTTGATCAAGTATTCAACCTTGTAGTCATTAACCTCTTGTCCTTGTGTCAGTATACTCATATCAGCAAATAATTCATTTATCAAGATTGCAAAGTTAATACTTTTCCCCGATATTTTCCACCGACGCTACAAAAAATCTTCTGAAATCGCTCTAATGTAAATGTAGGCCTTCCGCATCCTTCTTTTTATAGAAAATGTTTTATGCACAGTGAAATAGATAATAATTGTAGCCCTCTGAATATTAATGGCGACGCGAAACGTGAGAAAATCGAAATACTTTTGTGTGCATTTGGGATTTTTTTCGTATATTTGCAAGTTATTTGGGAAAATGTGCACATCTGGCACTCGTCAACCCCATTGTAAATTGTTGAAGATTATGAGCTTTAAACAGGTTAATGAACTGAGGAAGAATGGCCAACTGCCCGAAGCATATGAAATGGCCATGGAAGATTTGAATCAGGCACCTAATGATCCATGGGCTGCCAGAGCTTTGTTTTGGACATTACACGACATGGCGCACAACCAACTGCGACATGGCCAAGCAGACGAAGTTGGAGTGTTGGCCGATCGCATGAAGCAGTTGATGCCCCTCATGGGGGAAGAGGAAATAGAAGATGAGGAGACCAAGCGCTTGCCCGAGCGAGCTTTGGAGCGACTCATCCGCCACATGCAGCCCTTTTATGCCGATGTGAAGGCAGCATACCGTGAGGCACGCACAGGCTCGACGATAGCACCTTATGATTATGTGGCGCAGCTAATTGCTAATGGGCAACTTACTGAGCCATTGCATGAGCGTGCAGGATGGATCATTTGGCTTCACTTGTGGCACCAGCAGCAGCGCATGCCCAGCCTCGAGGCAAGACAGGCACTGTCTCATTATCTGAGTCTGACAGGCATCGAGATTCCGTCGATGCTTCACTCACGCATCGTCTTTATCGCCATACGCCTGGCCAAGCGCTTCTCAAAAGACTTTGATTTTGCGAAGTTCCTCGACATGTGGGGAGAATCGAATTTCCTGCCCGAGGACTGGGAGCGAAATCAGAAAAAGAAAGGCCATCCAGGGCAATACCCTTCGGTCGTTGAACAGGCCATTGCCCAATATATAACTTTCAAGAAACTAAGCCGTGACATGGAGTACAGCGATGAGTTCTTGGCGCTGCTCAATAAGGCGGTGGAGCGATATCCCGATAGGTATGAACTGAAGCGTTACCTGTCGTTGGCACTAGCCAACCGTGGTGATAAGGAGCGCGCTTTGGAACTGCATCGCGAGCTGGCTCAGAACATCGACAAGTTTTACGTTTGGCATGAAATAGCCGGATTGTTTACCCACGATTTGGACATGAAGACATCGGCGCTGTGCTACACGCTATCGTTACGCATCCCCGAGAATTTTACCTGCGATATCCATCGTGAACTGGGATGGGAACTAGCACGCGAGGGCAATATGCCTGCAGCGTTGTACGAGTTGGAGACCTATCGTGCCATCCGCGAGCGTTGTGGATGGCCCAAGTCATGGCGGTACGAGCAATTGCGCAAGCGCATTCCCGCCGACACCATTGCAGCAACCAATAACCATCAGCTCTATATCGATCGCTCACAACCCATTATCAACTGGGTTTATGCTGAAACGCCACAGCAACCTGCCATTGTCGTGGCACGATTCCGCGACAAGATGGGCAAGGATGTGGCACGTGTGGCTCTGCCAGGCGGCAAGGCTCTCTTTGTCAAGCCTGGCAAGTTGCCCGAAGCAAAGTACCTGATGGTGCGTGTAAAGGAGGACGAGAACGGCCGACTGAAGCTGCTTACTGCCGACCCGGCCGAGCGCAATGACATTGTGCCTGCCTTCGGCGATTCGGTCACTGGCAACATCAAGGTGCTGCAAGGCCAGGGTGGCAAGCAGTATGGTTTCTGTGAGGGATGCTTTGTGCCCGGACAGTTGCTGCAAGGTGTGGCCGATGGTGACACCATCACCATTCTCACCGAGATGCAGCCCGACGGCCGCCGCCGTGCAACGGCGATCGTGTGAGATGTGCTGTATTCTGCGTGTAAATAATTGTCTTAATTCAGAATGATATGAAACGAATAACCTTCTCCCTGTTAATCGCCTTAGTGGCGTTGGCATCAATGAATTGCGTGGCCAAGAAGTCAAAGGCCACTGTTGCAGAGACTCCTGCGGCTGAGCAAGCTACATCAGCTGCCGAGGAAATCCCCTTTGAGAAACTGGTCGACCTGATTGCGACATCTGGTCACTTTGACGAGAACAAGCTTGTCGAGGAACTGGGACTGAAACAACTCATCAGCACCGAAGAGAGTTTCGCCGATGAAGGTGATGAAGGCCTCGAAGGTGCTGTGGAGGGCGATGTCAGCTCGATGTATTATTTTGTCTATGCCCAGAATGCGACGGCAAAGCTTGTCGAGGGCGAGTATGGCGATGAACTGCGCCTGACATCAACTGGTCCGCATGCCTATGGCATTGAAGTGCACCTTGACACCGACAATGGTACCAAACTTTACTTCAAGGAGAAAGCCGATCACGACGCTTTTCTCCAATGCTTGAGAAAGTCGAGCAAGTATTCAACATTTGAGCATTCAGGCGGTGTGAATGAATACATCGGTGAAGGACTGCTCCAGGATGAAGAATTTCTCAACGACTGGTACATCCTAGATTTCCATCATTAATCATTAGCAACAAACACTAGAACATCATGACACGACGTGACATGCTCAAGGCAGCGGGGGGTGCTGCGGCCGCAACCATCCTAGGCGGTGTACCGCTCGCCATGCAAGCACAGGACAAGGCCGCGAACAAAGGTGGTAAACGCAAAATACTGGTGATCGGCGCCCATCCCGATGACCCTGAGACGAGTGCAGGTGGCACAATGGCATTGCTCAAGCAGGCTGGACACGATGTGGTGTGCGTCTACCTTACACGTGGTGAGGCGGGCATTGCCGGCAAAAGCCATGCCGAGGCGGCAGCCATTCGTGTGAAGGAGTGCGAGGCGGCCAATGCCGTCATAGGCACAAGACACATTTTTATGAACCAGGTGGACGGCAATACCGAGATTAATCTGGACCGATATCGTGAGATGCGAGAATTGCTCGAACAGGAGAGACCCGATGTGGTGTTGACCCATTGGCCCATCGATAGCCATCGCGACCATGCTATCTGCGGTTTGCTGGTGCTGGATGCTTGGCGCAGGGTGGGGCGCACGTTTGACCTTTATTATATGGAGGCGATGACCGGCACGCAGTCGCAGATGTTCCACCCCACCGACTGGGTCAATATTGAGAGCGTGATAGATTTGAAGCATCGTGCATGCGACTGCCACGTGAGTCAAGGCATGGACGCCCTTATGGAGGGCTGGCACGGGCCTATGGAGCGTTTCCGTGGCATTGAGTGCCGATGCAAATATGCCGAGGCTTTTGCCCATCACGCCGAGCCAACAATGATATAGTTCACACTATTCCCTGTTTTCCCAGTCTTCCTGTTTGATGACTATGAAAAAAACTCTAATACTTCTTGCTGCCTTGGCAGTGAGCATGAGCGCTAGCGCGCTCGACATCCAGGACTTTGTTTTAGGCGGTGCCCGTCCACGCGGCATCGGAGCCGTCACACCAGCTATTGACGGCAAGTATTATTATCAACTCGCCGATCGTGGCAAGACCATCGTGCGCTGTGAGTAC